>CALXZV010000107.1 GCA_944393335.1 uncultured Clostridia bacterium
AGCTGAAACAAAAAAATAAATTTTTTCACAAGAAAAAACGGAAAACTCTAAAATCCCTATATATACTGATACTAGTACTATACAGGGATTTTTTATTCATTTTTACTGTCAAATTCAGGTTTTAAGTCAACACTTTTTTTAAAAAAAGTTTAAATTTTTTTATTCAAGTTACTATTCAAATCTTCTTGTATAAAAACTAAACCCTTGGCTATACCTCTTCTAGTTATTTTATCATTTATTAAGATTGCTAAATCGTCCATTTTTAGATGAATTGGAGCTTGTCTATTTCTTTTATATATTTCTTGATTTATCCTTTTTGTTGCTTCATCTACTTTTGATTGTGTCCAGTGATTCTTTTTTGGTTTATTCTGCTTTTCCATTTATTTTTACTCTTTCATTTTTAGATTTTTCGTTCAAACCGAAATCTTCTTACGAAGCTTTTTCGGTTTGAACTTTTTACACGTTATTGACATAACGTGTGATTTTGTTCTAATTTTTTAACAAAAATTAGAAAGTCGTGGCAAGACGCACATAGCTGTTGGTGTTCACATTGCTGTAGCCGATGAGGCCGATGTTGAAGATCGCGTAGTAAGCGCCGTTCGTATTGTACTGCGAAGAAGACCAGTAGTAGATGCTAAGTCCATATGTGTTAGAATAATTGCTACTTGTAATACCAAATGCTGCTCCAAATGCTGACCATTCTGATTTTGATGGTACAAACCATCCGTCTGCTATTTCTTCCTGTATTACTTCCCACATATCGTCATAGCTTGAATTATCATTATGTGCTCCCCATGGCAAACTTGGATCATTCCATTTTTCATTTACATATTCTGTGTTTTCTATTCCTCTTTCAAAATCGTTTTCTGAAGTTGCTACAGTCTTATCTAGTTTTCCATATGCTTCATCATACCAACAATATCTTGTTTCTGGGTTTATATCTTCTAATGACATTACATAAAATCTTTCATTTCCACTTGTTCCTTCCATTGGTGCTATTACTTTTCCGGTTCCAAAGTGCTCGTCTGTATATTCTCCTTTTATATAGTATTGCTTTAATCCTGCTTCTGATGGAATTATATAAGAACTCCAAGAGTCACCATTCCATTTTCCACTTTCTTCTTCTCCTGCTAAATCTGCAAATATTACTCCATCTACACTTATTTCTCCACTACTATCTAAATCTGCATAATATACATTGTCTACACTTATTTGTAAATCTTCATTAGATATTGGTTCTGCTCTTGTTCCTGTTATTTTCTCTCCCTTTACATATGCTGTTTTTCCTAATGCTATATCTTCAGGTTTGGCGGTCGCATCAAATGTATTTAGACTCTCTAACTTTCCTGTTACCCCTCCTATTGTTATTCCTTTTTTAATATAATTTGCTATTAATTCTGAATCTCCATTTGCTGTTGTAGCCGAATAGCCTTCATTTGCGACTTGGTTATTGTTTACTATACTCGTCGTTATAACTATGGCTATTATTACTGCAACTAGTATAATTGCTATACCTCCTATTAACTTTTGCTTACTGTTTAGTTTTTTCATAAAATTTTATTCTCCCTTCTAGTTTTTTCTTAAGCACAAAAAAGCCATGCACTTTAAACGAATTTTATGTTCGTCTAAAATACATAGCTTTTATTCTATGTTCTAATATTGTTTCATTTACTAAATTACATGTGGTCGAACCCACAGATTTTTTGTTGAGTAAAAGTATACTCTCTCTCTCTCTACAGCCGCAAGGCTTTCATCGTTTCTCATATTGATTTTATCCTTCTTTCTTGTTTTTTTGTTTACCTTATATCATTTTTATACATTTAATTTCTATATTTGTCAATCGCTATTTGGAATTTTTTTAATAAAAATTTAAATTCTTTCTTTATTATATATTTTAAAGTACACTTTTTCATAACTCTTGATAAAGTCATTATAAAATATGATTTTAAATTTTAGAAAGTATATTTTTTGCTTTTCTTGGAAATAATGATTTTGAAAGATAAATTTTGTTTATGTATTATTGAAGCATATTATTCGATAAAAAGATTCGTTATGCCAATAATCATAAAATTTGGCAAGGAGGTTTTTTCTTTGATAAACAAGGTGGAGATTTGCGGTGTTAACACTGCTAAATTGCCTGTACTATCAAATGAAGAAAAAAACGAACTATTAAAGAAAATAAAAAATGGCGACGAAAAGGCAAGGCAAGATTTTATTAATGGTAATTTAAAATTGGTTTTAAGTGTTATTAAACGTTTTAGATTTAAGGCAGATAATGCAGATGATTTATTTCAAGTTGGATGTGTGGGATTAATTAAGGCATTGGATAATTTTGATTTATCTCAAAACGTTCAATTTTCTACTTATGCAGTTCCAATGATAATTGGGGAAATTAGAAGATATTTAAGAGATAATAATCCTATTAGGGTTAGTCGTTCTATGAGAGATTTGGCTTACAGGGCTTTAATGGTCAAGGAAAGTATTACTAAGACTACTCAAAAAGAACCTACTATAGAACAAAT
This sequence comes from uncultured Clostridia bacterium, assembly GCA_944393335.1. Taxonomy (GTDB): domain Bacteria; phylum Bacillota; class Clostridia; order TANB77; family CAG-508; genus CAG-793. The sequence goes on from CALXZV010000107.1 coordinate 2,523, forward strand.
AGCTAAGGAACTTGGTGTGGATAAAGAAGAAGTTGCTTTTAGTTTGGATGCAATTCAAGACCCTGTTTCTCTCCAAGAGTCTGTTTATGGTGATAATACTGATAACATTTATATTATGGATCAAATTAGTGATAAGAAAAATACTGATGAAAAGTGGACTGAAAATATTGCTCTTGGTGAAGCTATGAAACGTCTTACTGATAAAGAAAAAGTTATTATTTCCAAAAGATTTTTTGAGTGTAAAACGCAAATGGAAGTTGCAGAAGAGGTTGGCATTTCTCAAGCTCAAGTCTCTAGGTTGGAAAAGACAGCAATTAATCACATAAAGAGATTCTATAAATAGCTTCATAAAACCTTCATATATTTAATATAATTATATAGTAGTTAAAATTGTGTATGAAAGGTGTGATTGAATTATGGGGCAAAAAGGTATGGACTTTAGACACAAGGAAGTTATAAATATTAGAGATGGTAAGAAGCTTGGCTATGTTCAAGATGTATGTGCTGACCTTCAAACTGGAAATATTACTTCTATTATAGTTCCTGGCACAAGCAAACCTTTTAGTATGTTTGCAGGTACTAATGATATTGTAATTGAGTGGAGCAAGATTAAATGCATTGGTGAAAATGTAATTTTGGTGGAAATATGATGTTGTCAAATGGGACGGTTCTAAATGACACTATTTTGTGTCATTTAGAACCGTCCCAATTGACAACAACTCACCCCGTTTTACTCAATATTTCCTTTTTCATCTTATTAATTATCTTCTTCTCTAATCTAGATATGTAGCTTTGAGATATTCCAAGCATATCTGCAACTTCTTTTTGAGTTTTTTCTTCTCCTGTTTTGAATCCGAATCTTAGTTCCATTATGTTTTTTTCTCTACTATTTAATTTTGATATTGATGCTTTTAGTAATTTTTTATCTACTTCGTCTTCAACTCCTCTTGAGGTAATGTCTTCATCAGTTCCCAATATGTCTGATAAAAGTAACTCATTACCATCTCCATCTTGGTTTAATGGTTCATCAATTGATATTTCGCTTTTTAATCTATTGCTCCTTCTTAAGTGCATTAGTATTTCATTTTCTATACATCTTGATGAATATGTAGCGAGTTTTATATTTTTGCTACTATTAAATGTATTTATTGCCTTCATTAAACCTATTGTGCCAATTGAAATTAAATCTTCTAAACCTACTCCTGTGTTTTCAAATTTTTTAGCTATGTATACAACAAGTCTAAGGTTATGTTCTACCAATTTCTTTTTTGCCTCATTATCTCCTTTAGATAATTTTTCTATTTCCTCTGCCTCTTCTTCTGGCTCAAGTGGTGCTGGCAGATTGTCACTTCCCCCTATATAAAATATATTTTCAAAATCTTCATCTTTTTGAATGTACTTTTCGTACATTTTGCTCAATATTTCTAAAACTTTCATCCTGCTTTTCTCCTTCCAACAATTCCAAACCTATTAGCGCATGATAATCTTTGTTAATTTTTTTGTCATACATTCCTATAACTACATCATAAATGTACTCTTCTTTATCCTCATACTCTATTTTTACAAAGTCTGGTTTTACTCCTATTAACATTCCATTTTGTTTTCCAATTGAATTGAATGGAATTATTTTTAATTTTA
>CALXZV010000108.1 GCA_944393335.1 uncultured Clostridia bacterium
TCTTCTACTATTTTTATATATTTTTCAACGTTTGCTGTTGTTGGAACTTTATCTGGAAGTGTTGCTAAATATTCTAGCCCTCCAACTGGCTCTAATTTGCCAAGTGATGTCAGCTCGTCTTTTAATGTAATAATATCTATTGGTTCAGCTTTGGCATAAAGGTTCATTATAGCGCCATATATTGTTTTGTTATCTTCTCTGTAAAAGTCTTCTGGCTTTAAGACCTCTATTGCTGAAATTACTGCATCTTTATCTGTAAGCATACTTCCAATAACAGCTTGCTCTGCTTCATCATCGTGTGGTGGTACTTTTCCTAACTCCATGGTTTAGCCTCCAATTATATGTATTTTTAATTTAGCATTAACCCCTTCATATAGTTTTAAATCTATGTTGAACATTCCTGTTTGTTTTATTGTTTCTTTTAAATCTATTTTCTTTTTGTCAACTTTAAAATTGTGTTGGGCTTGCAACTGGTCTGCTATTTCTTTTGCTGTAACTCCACCAAATATTTTTCCGTTTTCTCCAGCTTTTACTTGAATTTTTAGTATTATTTTTTCAAGTTTTTTTGCCAATTCTTCAGCTTCTTGCTTTTCTGTCATTTTTCTATGTTCTGTTGATTCTTGTTTTGATTTAAGTTTTGCTAAGTTTTGATTATTTGCTTCTACTGCTAATTTTTTTGGTAGTAAAAAGTTACGTGCATATCCATCGTTTGCATTTATAATTTCATCTTTTTTACCTACACCTTTTACGTTTTCTAACAAAATAACTTTCATAGTATTATTCTCCTTTCTCGCTTTTCTAAATATTTATAAGCAAACCTCTCCTTGAAATGTGAAAAAGTGTGTATTTGAATTTCATTTTTCAAGTACTTTTTATATGTTTCAAATAAAATTAATTCTCTATCTCATAAAAATACTCATTTATTCTGTTAATTAATTCTTGCTTTGCATCTTCCATACTTATATTTTCAAGTTGGGCTCCAGCTAAGGTTATATGTCCTCCACCGCCTAGTTTTTCTAGTATTAATTGAACATTTATGCCACCTATAGATCTACCTGAAATATATATTTTATCTCCTGTTTTACCAAGTACAAATGATGCTGTTATACCACCTATTGTAAGTAGTTCGTCTGCTGCTTTTGCTGCTATTATATTGGCATTTTCATCATCATTTTCATAAGTAGATATAGCAATTGAGTCATTTACTATTTCAGATCTTGATACTATGTCAGATATTATTTGGTAAGTATGAAGGTCGCTTTGGAACCATTTTTTTACTTTTATAATATCTACACCGCATTTTCTAAGATATGCTGCTGCTTCAAATGTTCTAACACCTGTTTTGAAAGTAAAGTTTTTGGTGTCTAGCATTATGCCTGCATATAAAGCTTCTACTTCAATTGGTGTTAATTCTATATCTAATTGAGAATACTCTAGTATTTCAGTTACAAGTTCAGATGCTGATGATGCATACACTTCGTGGAATGTAAGTATAGCATTTTCAATATAATCTGTACTTCTTCTGTGGTGGTCTACTACCACTATTTTATTTACTTTTTCCAAAAGTTCAGGTACTTCAACATAACTCTTTTTGTGAGTATCTGTTACTATTAAAAGTGTATTTGGCTTAACGCTACCCAATGCTTCTCCTTTTGTTATGAAGCAGTCTGCGTATTCTTCTGTTTTCTTAGCCTCTGTTAAGAAATTATCCAAGCCAATTCCTGTAGTTTCGTTAACTATTTTGGCGTCTTTTCCAAGTGTTTTTACAAGTCTATATAGACCCAAACTTGAACCAATAGAGTCCATGTCTCCATTAACATGACCCATAAGTATTACATTGTCTGCTTCGTTTATAAGCTCTTTTAAAGCATGTGATACAATTCTTGCTTTAACTCTAGTTCTTTTCTCAACCTCTTGAGTTCTTCCACCAAAGAATTGGTATCTTCCATCCATTTTAACAATGGCTTGATCTCCACCTCTACCTAAGGCAATATCTATAACTGTTCTTGCAGACTCAGCTTTTTCTGCATTGTTACTTCCATCATCAGAAAACCCTATACTTAGAGTTGGTTGTGTTATGTCTGGTACATCAATGTCTTTAACCTCATCTAAAATGTTAAATTTATCTGCTTCTGCTTCTTTTAAATATTTTTGCTCCATTATGCAGAAAAATGTATCTCTATCTGATTTTACTATTAAACTATTGTATTTTGCAGCCCAATCATAAATGTATTTTTCCATTTTTGCTATTAATTGTGGCTTGATTTCACTAGAAATTCTTTGGCTAATTTCTTCATAGTTGTCTATCATAATAATACCAATGCAAATATCTGAATCTTTTTGCTCTTGCTCTAGCTTTTTTTGGTATGTTTCATCTATGAAGTAAAGAATTGTTGTGTACTCTTGTTCTTTTTGATGCATTTTATGTGATTTAACATATGAGCCAAGTACATTATACATTTTATTTTCTATTTTTATATTTGTGTCAATTGTTCCTCTAATCTTTTCCTGCTTGCCCTCATCTGAATTTTCTATAGTAAGTTTTATACTTCTAACTATTTCAGATAGGTATTCATTCATATTGATGTCTAGGTTTTCAAATTCAGTAACAAATTTTTCACTCTTCCATATAACATTACCATTTGTCTCAACAATGGCTAGTGGAAAAGGTGAATTAATTAATGTGGTTTTTGCTGTTGTGTTTACATTTAAAGTTAAGTCTTTTAGTTGTTCTGAAAGTTCTGCTTTTCTTTTTTTGTTTGTCCACAATGTATACCAAATTATTAAAGCATATATAATTATACTTGGTAATATTAGCCTAAAGTTTAGTATGCAAATTGTAACTAAAAGTAAGGCTATTATTATTAAATATATTTTTGTTCTTGATATTAGCGAGTCCCAATTTTTTGAATTGTTATTCGGCATTTTTCTCCCCATTTTCTGCATTATTGTTATATTGGTTTATACAATAATACAATTTATATTGTACTAGATTTTGAGGGATTTGTCAAACCGATTTTTCAGTTGGGGACGGTCCTAAATCGAAAAAAATGTCCGTTGTCAGTTGGGACGGTTCTAATTGACAATTTTTTCGATTTAGGACCGTCCCCAACTGAAAAAAATAGCAGACCTTTTATAGTCTGCTATTTTAAATTATATCCACATTGATGGTTCTTTTTTAGGTTCTTTCTTTTCTTTCATAGAATCTTGCAAGCTTTCTCTATCTGCACCTGATTCAGTTTCTTCGGTGTTTATGTGTGTATTTTGGTATCTTGCCATACCAGTTCCTGCTGGTATTAATTTACCAATTATTACGTTTTCTTTTAAACCTATTAGGTCATCAGTCTTTCCTTTGATTGCTGCTTCTGTTAATACCTTTGTTGTTTCTTGGAATGATGCTGCTGATAAGAAGCTGTCTGTTGCTAGAGCTGCTTTTGTTATACCAAGTAGTATTCTCTTGCCAACTGCTGGTCTTAAGCCGTCTGCTTCTAGCTTTTTGTTGATGTCTTCTAATTCGTTTATATCTACTAAAGAGCCTGGAAGTAAATTGCTGTCTCCATTGTCTTCTACTCTAGCTTTCTTTAGCATTTGTCTTGCTATAACTTCTATGTGCTTGTCGTTAATATCAACACCTTGGTTTCTATATACTTTTTGAATTTCTTGTACTAAGTATTCGTGAACTCCTTCTGGTCCTTTGATTGCTAAGATTTCGTTAGGGTTAATTGAACCTTCTGTAATTGGGTCACCAACACCTATATGGTCGCCCTCTGCAACACATAATTTAGCACCAAATGGTATTGAATATGTTTTTGCATTATCGTCAGATACAACTGTAACTTCTTTCTTCTTTTTAACTTCTGAAATTTTGATTGTACCTTCGATTTCTGAGATTATTGCAAGTCCCTTTGGTTTACGAGCTTCAAATAGCTCCTCAACTCTAGGAAGACCTTGTGTGATATCTGCAACACCTGCAACACCACCAGAGTGAATTGTTCTCATTGTAAGCTGTGTACCTGGCTCACCAATTGATTG
>CALXZV010000109.1 GCA_944393335.1 uncultured Clostridia bacterium
TTTACATCCTCAAAATAATTTTACCAACTTAATAAATTATTATTAAATTTGCGTTAATTATATGCCAATAAGATGAAATTTACAAGTAGGAATTTTTTACTAATAAACAGTATCAATTAGAACCGTCCCATTTGACAACATTGACTCTACTCCGTCAAAGTTCCCTCTGGTGTATTTATTATCATCAAAATATCTTGCTCTTCACCTGTTTCAGCATTTATATAAACAATAAAATCATTGTCTGCTGTATTTCCTTTAAATTCATAGCAAAGTACTTCTGTACCCCACTCTGTTGGTATGACTGCTAAACCTGATGAACTTACTTCCAACCTTTGATTTACCTTACTTCTAGCCTCTTCTAAAGTAATTTTTGCCTCTGGTAGTTCTCTTACATCTTTATGGCAATTCAAATATCCAGTAGACTCTATTCCTAATATTTCACCATTATCCAATGCTATTTTTACTTTTACTAAGTCTGGATACATTGTTATTCCATCTTGCTCATAAGCATAGTTTACCGTTAAAATTCCACCATTATTCATATAGTATGTTGGCTTCATGTTTTTAAATTCCTTGCTTTCTAAGAATTCTTCACCCTTTGCTACTGCATCTTCACTTGATACTGATTCATTTGCTATATTTCTGTTAGAATTCATAAACACTACATGTCCGCCTTTTTTAGATATGGCTATTGTAAATGTTTCTTCTTCTCCTACTTTTGCAGTAAAACTATAACATTCAATATTTCCATTTTGGCTTTGCCCATTTGAGGTAATTTCTACCACTCTATCGCCACCAATAAACTCTTTTGCTATTTCCATTGCTTTGGCTTCATCTATTTCATCTCCTGTTAGACCAACTCTTTCAGGATTCGTCATATGGTTTGAAAAAGCTCCATCATAAATTAAGCCTGCATATTCGTGTAAATCTTCCACCATACTTCCAAAGCTACTTTGAGATAAATTGCTAGCTTCTTGGGTTAAAGCTTCTCCTCCTGTTTTTTCTAATTCTCCCCATTTAATGTTGCCTGAATACAAGTCAATTTCTAGTTGATTTAAAGTATCTTTTAATGAGCCACAATATTGGTGCAAACTTGTTAAATTATCTAAATCTTCTTGGCTTAAGTCTTCACCGCCAATTGTTTTATTTGCCAATGTATAGCTATAATCTGAAACTTGATTTAAAAACTTTTGAGCTTGCTCTAGCTCTTGTGTTCCTATTGGAAGTCTTGCTAAATAACTTTCTGCCAAACCTGCATTTCTCCATACATTAGTTAAAGTCTCTGCTCCATGTTTACTACTATTTGTAATTGTTGACTTTGCCAAAAGTACCTCTGTTTGATTAACATATTCCACTAATTGATAAAATGCGTTATTGTAGCTATTTTCTGCTAAGCCTCTATATTCTAATTGCTTTTTAAAAATAACTACTCCAAGCACTAATATAATTGCCACCAAAGTTACAACCAAAGTAAGCATTTTTCTATCTCTTAACCTATCTTTAAAATCATAAATTTTATCTTTAATTTTACTCATAAAAATTATCCTTTCTTTTTTCATATTTTTAACCAAATTTTATAAAATATTCAATTGATTTATTTCATATATTGTGATATAAAGATTTTATAAAATTGAAAGGTTAGAATATAATGAAAATTTTAATTTTTTATGCTTCTTATGGTGGTGGTCATTTATCTGCTGCCAAATCTATAAAACAATATTTAGATGAAAATTATAAAGAAGCTAAAACAAAAATGGTTGATTGTGTTGAATATATAAACAAAGGTTTAAATACTATTACAACATTTGCATATAAAGAAATGGCAAAAAAAGCGCCTTGGGCTTGGGGAGAAATATATGACCATTCTCAAAAAGGTGCAATGTCACATATTAGTACTGGTGCAAACAAATTTATGTCTATTAAATTAAATAAATTGTTTGAAGAGTTTAAACCAGACATTGTTATTTCTACACACCCTTTTGCAAGTCAAATGACTGCATATTTAAAAGAGAAAGGTAAGACAAATTGCATTTTGGCCAGTGTTATGACAGATTTTGCATCACATGACCAATGGCTTGTTGGAAGCGATTATATAGACCATATTTTTGTATCACATGAAGGCATGAAAAAAGATATAATTGCAAAAGGCATACCTGCTAGCAAAGTTCATGCAACTGGTATTCCACTTTCAAATAGGTTCTTGGAACATTTTAATAGAAAAGAAATTAAGGCTTCTTTTGACCTAGATTACAATAAAAAAACTATATTATTCTTTGGTGGCGGTGAGTTTGGACTTGGCAAAGAAAAAACTTTAAAAATTTTAAAGGCTTTTATAGATAATATTCATGACGAATATCAAATAATTGCAATTTCAGGCAAAAATGAGAAAATGCAAGCTAGGTTTGAGGAATTAGTAGGAGATAATCCAAATGTGCAAGTTTATGGATACACAAATGAAGTACCTGAACTTATGAGCATTTCTGACTTAGTTGTAACTAAACCAGGTGGTTTAACAATTACAGAATCTTTAGCTTCTGGACTCCCTATTGTAGTTATTAACCCAATACCTGGTCAAGAAGTTGAAAATGCTGAATTCTTAGAGAAAAAAGGTGTTGCTGCTTGGATAAGAAAAACAGAAGACCCAGATGAGGCTGTAAAAGAGCTTTTGGAAAATCCTGAACAAATTAAACATATGAAAATTCGTTCTAAATTAATGGCTAAGAAGAATTCTACGAGAGATATTTGCAAAATTATTATGGGAGACAAGGATTAATTTTTAGAAGAAAAGTGGCTTCGACACATGTAGTGCGAACTTTGCTCGAACTGTCTAATGTAACTTAAGCCTTGAAATATAGGCAAAATCTTTGATTTTTTTCACAAAAAGAACAATGATATATTTGCATCATTGTTCTTTTTTAATTTTTTCACAAATTCAACTTTTTGAAACATGAGGCTAGTCTTAGAGCTCCACCCTACCTTCAAGTGCTTTGCCCAATGTAAATTCGTCAGTATATTCAATATCTCCTCCAACAGGTATTCCATGTGCTATTCTTGTAACTTTAATTCCCATTGGTTTAATAAGTTTTGCAATATACATTGAAGTTGCTTCGCCTTCAACTCTAGGATTCGTAGCCAAAATTACTTCTTTTACGGTTCCATCCATAAGTCTTGCTAGTAATTCTTTTATTTTTATATCATCTGGTCCAATTCCATCCATTGGTGAAATAGTTCCATGAAGGACATGGTAAAGTCCTTTAAATTCATGCGTTTTTTCCATAGCCACAACATCTTTTACATCTTCAACAACACAAATTTTACTTTGGTCACGTTTTGGGTCAGAGCATATTGGGCATGGATCAGTGTCTGAAATATTAAAGCATTTTGAGCAAAATTTTAAATTCTTTTTTGCATCTTGTATGCTTTGTATAAATTTATTTGTTTCTTCATCACTTGAATTTAAAATGTAAAATGCAAGTCTAATTGCAGATTTTTCACCTATACTAGGTAATTTTTGAAATGCTTCTATTAGTTTTTCTATTGATGGTGAATAATATGATGCCATATTTAGTGTATTCCTTTCTTGCTTTTCTTAAAAAGTTTTTATGCCTAAAATGAATTATATATCTTTTTGTTGCTAATAAATTCTATTTTAAACCTGGAATATTATATTTGCCAAGCTCTTTTGCTTGAGCATCATCAACTTTTTTAAGTGCATCATTAACACATGTTAAAATCAAATCTTGTAGCATTTCAACATCATCTGGGTCAACAACATCTTTTTGAATTTTTATTTCCATTAATTCTTTGCTACCATTTACCTTTGCATATACAGCTCCTCCACCTGTTGTACTTTCAAATGTTTGACTTGCTAAATTTTCTTGTGACTTTTCCATCTCCTCTTGCATTTTTTTTGCTTGTTTCATAATTTGGTTCATATTAATTCCACCAAATCCTCCTGGAAATCCTCCTCTTGCCATTTT
>CALXZV010000110.1 GCA_944393335.1 uncultured Clostridia bacterium
CTATATATTGCTGGCAAACTTTTTGTCATCTTTATTACGTCTTCTCTACTATAGCCCAGTTCTTTTAAATCTTCTATTTTCTGTTTGATATTCTCTATACTATAGCCATATATTGCAGGCGAAATTTTTGTCATCTTTATTATGTCTTCTCTACTATAGCCTAACTCTTTTAAATCTTCTATCTTTTGCTTGATATTCTCTATACTAAGGCTATATATTGCAGGCAAACTTTTTGTCATTTTTATTACGTCTTCTCTACTATAGCCTAATTCTATTAAAAAATTATAGTTCTCTTTAACTTTGTTTAAAAGAGTTTCTACTTTTAAATTTGATAGTGGATACGTATTAACTATAATTTCATATTCTTCTTCTGTATAACCTATTTCAATAAAAAATTTTCTTAATTCTTCCATTTAGACTTTCCCTTCATTTTATTGTAAATATTGCTTTTATTTTTTTTAATAACCTCTTATACCATTTTTTCTTTTTTACAACATTCATTGCTACTACTGGTTTATTTAACTCATTATCTGCTTTTTCAAATATATTTATATTATATTTTTCCCTTTTTTTCTGTTCGACTTCTTCTCTTTTTTCATTTTGTAATTTTAAAATTTTTTCTTTTTGCTCTGGAGTTGCCCAATAATCTCTAAATAATATTGCAATAATTCCCTTAGTTATTTTTGATACATTTTGTTCATCTAAAGTTTTATCTGGGTTATAATTAAAATTATAATCCTTATTTGCAAACTCTTTAAATAAATCTATTTTTTCTTTTGGAATTTTATTATAATCTGCACTTGGAATATATTTTAATATTTCTAGAACCTGAGAATATGCTATTGAATAATCTAGTCCACTCATTTGTCCTCTCCTCGTATTTATTTTACTATTAGCATTATATCAAATAGTATTAATTAATTAAACAATTTTTCAAAAAAAAGAAAATAAATTAAATGACTTAATCAAATAATTTATTTTCTTTTTAAATTAATTTATTTTTTATATTATGCTCTTGGATGAGCATTTTTGTATATATCTTTTATTCCTGGATCTTGGAACTGTGCATATACTTGTGTTGAAGAGATGTCTGAATGTCCAAGCATTGCTTGAATAGATTTTAGGTCTGCACCGTTTTGTAAAAGATGTGTTGCAAATGAATGTCTTAAAACGTGCGGTGTAATATCTTTATCTATGTGAGCTTGTTCTTTGTAGTATTTAACTATTTTCCAAAAGCCTTGTCTTGTAAGTCTTGAACCATTTACATTAACAAATAGTGCTTTGTTATTTTCATCTTTTATTAAAATTGGTCTTGCCTTGTCTATGTATTCTTTTAATGCTTTTTCAGCAAGTGCACCAAGAGGTATTGTTCTAGATTTTTTGCCATTTGAGCAAGTAACTGTGTCTTCGTTGAAATCAATATCATCAATGTTTAAGTCAATGATTTCAGTTACTTTCATACCTGTGGCATATGCAAATTCAAGCATTGCCTTATCTCTAGTTCCTTTTAGGTCAACATCTTTTGGTTGGTCTAGTAATAGCTCAACCTCATCTGATGTAAGTACACATGGAACTCTTTTCTCTATTTTAGGAGATTGTATTGAAACTGTAGGGTCATTTTTAACCTTTTTTGTTCTAAGTAAAAATTGATAAAAAGAACGTATTGAAGCCAAACTTCTTGAAGCTGTAGAAGTTTTTTTGCCTTCACTTTGTAATTCTTTTAAGTAGCCTTTTATATCTTCTTCTTTTGCCTTTGCATAGTTAATGCCATTTTTCATCACATAATCTCTAAATTGCATAATATCTCTTCTATATGATTGTAGAGTATTATCTGACAATTTTTTATCATTTTGTAAGAATTCTAAAAAAAGTTTAATCTGTTTATCCATTTTTGCTCCCCTATTCTTATATATTTTTTGTATTGTTATCTTAAACTTATTATGTTATATCAAAAAATTGAGTAAAAGTAAAGTCTTTTTCTAAATAATTTACAATTAATTTTTGTTATGTGGTTACAATTCACGGTTGATTTTTTTCAAAAGCTACAATATATATTCCAGAGCTTTTAGCGAGCGTAGCTGACTGAGGGCGCGATAAATTAGAGTCTTTATCATAGAAGCGCAGTCGGAGCGTGCGAGCGCTGAGCGCAAGCGAACCGCGAAGTAAACGCGGAGGAATGTATATTGGAGCTTAAGTAATAAAATTAAGCTGTGAATTGTAACTATAAATAATTTACAACACCTACAAGCAGATTACTACTTATGTACGTTTCTATTAGCGCCCCAATTGCCATTACTGCAAGCATTATAAGACAAAATATTGTATGCCTTATTATTTCTATTTTTATATTTTCTTTTCTTCTATCTTTTATTATTGATTTATATAGATTTATTCCACTTACAGCCACAGCTAACATACATGGTATTAATATTATGTTATGTATTAGCATTGATGTTAGCGAAAATGCTATGCCTTTTCCTGTGCCTAGTGTCATAACTACAGCAGAAATAGTATAGCCCATGCAAAATCCCTTGTAGCCTATTATTCCATATACAATAGGTATGCCTATTACAGTTGAACTCATAAACCATAAAATAATTACTAAGAACAAATTGTTTCCGAATGAATTTTTTAGTAGCTTAAAATAGTCTAATTTAGCACCATTTTTAAGCTCAGTTATAAAATTATTTATATAATTTGCTATTTCGGTTTCTTGCCCTTCAGAGGAATTGTTTACTACAATTAGTCCAATAATTAATCCTAATAAAAATATTATTATTAGAATAAAATACGTTCTAATGTTTCTAGTTATATGTTCCTCTATAACTCTTTTTATGTTTCTCATCCTATTCCTCCTAATACATAATATCTATGTATTAGGAAATAAAAATAGAACTAGCTATGTTACAATTCAAAATTTACTAATTTGATTTTAAGCTTCAATATATCTGGCTTACATTTTTAGCCATATCTAGCTTACGCTTTTAGCCTATTTGTACTTTGCCGTATACTCCGCCACCGCCAGCATGTATATGCATTTTGCCTTTTCTTGCTTCATCAATTATTTCAGCTTGTTTTGCTCCAATAATGCCTTCAATATCATCTTTTGCAATTTTATGTAAAATTGTCATTTCTGTGCCAAAATTTGATAATAATTTTTCTATTGTTTTGCCTCCAACGCCTGGCATAAATCCAAGTGGAATTTGATAATTATATTTTGGTCTAAAACTTGGGCTTGTAGACTCTTGATCTTTTATAATTTCGATTCTATCATAAACGCCCATAGTTATATTATGTCCACCACATTTATCACAAACAGTTGCTGGTGGAGGGGTTTCAATAGAAGAGTTGCAATCTTCACAAAAACTTCTATTGTACTTACCAAGTTTAGGGTCAAGTCCATAGTTTGCTAAAATTTTTCTACCATCTTCCATTTTTATAGCTTTCATAATCTCTTTAAAGCTAATTTTATCTACTAATAATTTATTGTATTCTCTTGCAATCTTTGGAAGTGAGTGTGCATCTGAGTTAGTTATAAAGTTTTTATTTGCAAGCTCACTTATTTCATCTGCTATATATGTATCTGCACTTAAGCCAAGTTCTACGGCAAATATTTTGTCATATTTTTCTTTAAAAATTCTTGATAATCTTTCTGTGCAGTTTCCATAATAACTTTTGAATGGAGTAAATATATGCGCTGGAATTAATACTCCATTGTATTTTTCTACTATATCTATAAGCTCATATCCTGAAATGTCTGATTTTTGAGTACTTAGAGTTATGTTATGTATATGTTTTGACATTTCATTTGAAAAGCCTTTTATATCTTTTAAAGTTGGAAAATAACATAGATTGTGTGCACATCCATGTTTTCCATCTTCTCTAGTTTCAGTAGTTTCTACTTCACTACCA
>CALXZV010000111.1 GCA_944393335.1 uncultured Clostridia bacterium
GCAGCATGTACTGGTATATTTGAAAAGAAAATAGCAAACACAAATATACAAATTAATATATGTAGTATATTTTTGCATATATGTTTTTTCATAACTATTCTCCTTTCTTACAATTCTATATCTTTAATTTCATTTCTTGGTTTGTTCCAAAAAATTATTTTCAAATTATTTTTCTAGTTCATGCCGCTTATTAGTGAATCTATGAAGTTGTCAAACATTGCTGCAAATCCTAGTATTGGCATTTTTATAAATGATATTAATAGTCCTGCTATAAAGTCCATAAAACCGCTTATTCCATCAAATATCCATCTAAATACATCAACTTTTTCATCTTGGTAAATCATTGTTGGTGGCATGCCATCAAAGGTAAATTGTTCAGCAACTATGTCTAAATCGACTTCTTCTTGAGTCCAGTTAGGTTTTTCTTCCAATTCCAAATCCTCTCCACCTTCTATAGGAGAAAAATTCGCCCCATCTGCAGATATAAGTCTAGCTGCCTCTGTGTATGTACATTCAGTCCAACTTAGTTCAGTATAGCTACTGCTTATTGTTCTTAGTGCTAATCCTATTGTTAACATGTCTACTATTTGATAATTACCTACATATATTGCAACATGTGGTGCTGATGGTGCAATAAGAATATCTCCTGGTTGAATTTCATTAATGCTTACATATGCAAAGTGGCTTTTATCTTTTATTCCACTTTGAGGTGTCACAAATCCTCCGGAACCCTCTTCAGCTTCTGAATAAGTTATTTCAATAGCTCTATTTACTGCATAATTTACCCATCCAACGCAATCAAATCTGTACTCAGCTTGTGGATCAGGGCTATTATATGTATTTGCTCTAGCAGCAAAATTTTGTGTATATGTGCATTTTCTTGCCTCGCTTCCTCTGGCAAAAGCTATTGCCCAATTTGCAATTTGCATACGTGCAGATTCCACATCCGATGCTGTCGAGTCAGACTCTTGATTGTTTTCTGTAGCCAAAGTAACTTTAGGAGAACATACTAATACTATCATATTTATAATAAGTATTAATGCTATTAACTTTTTTGTCAAATTCTTAAGACAATACATTTCTTCCTCCTAAAATTCTATATATGTTTCATCATAATAAATTCTATTATTTTCTATTTTTTTAATATCAAAATCTCCTTGTCCGTTGATTATTCTTCTCTTTTCTTGAGTTTCTGCATTATATAAATATATTCCTTCATCCTTTATTCCATAAACAAACTCCACTTGATTATGCGCTAGAATACTACTCAAATTATTTATAACTAAACTTGTGTCAATTTTTGACTTATCTCTAGAATAAAAGTTATATATGTTATTATTGCCAATTACTGTATAATCGTCTGTTTGTACTACATATGCTCCATCATAAGGAGTCCTATATACTTCGTCTTGAGCTTTTCTGGTTTTTTCTTCTGCAAAAATAATATTTGTATCCAATCTAGTATAAACATTTGCTGGCATTTGCTTGTTTTGTTTTAAATCATCTATTGTTATACTGTCTGTTATATTGCCTTGAAAATTGCTATATAATGTAATTCCATTTTTACTTGAAGCTCCCATTGTAACTTCAAATCCTTGTAATGGATATACAATATTTACGTAATTATTGTTTGTATAATATGAAGCATAGTTTGGATAAAGATTTGTTAATCTGTTTAAAAATGTATTCATATCTCCGGTTTGATTTAGTTCGGTTACTAGCCTACCAAATCTTTGGCTATCTGCTTCATCATATTCATCTGGGTGATATATTGAAATTTCATCTCCTGTAAAGAATATGTAGAAATATTCACATTTGTATCCTATTATTCCATTATTATCATCTTCATATGTAGGTTTTCCAAGTATGTTTTCCACATTTTCTACACTTGCCCTGGTATTTATTCCTCTTAGTAATTCAGATGTATAATTTTTTGTAAATATAATGTTGTATATTTCTGAACCTAATTTTCTTACTTTGTATCCTTCGTCAAAGTAGATTTCATAATTATCTACTGTGCTTTCTCTTGTTCCTAAGTTTATATTATTATAAGTCCAATTATTATTTATAATATTTGCTAAAATCTGTGAAGTAATTGTCATACTTGTTAAAGTTTCATTTGTATAATTATCTATTTGGTAATTTGATTTTATGTGTTCCCAATATTTTGCATCATCATTTATAGTGTAAACGTTTACATTGTCATTTTCATCAAATTGTATTTTTACGACTATATTTTTGTCTGTATCTATTAATCTAAAGTTTTGACCTTTAAGCATACCTGCCACATGGCTTATGACTATTTCATATAATCCTTTATTTGTACTTCCATCGTCATTTACTGTTGGTTTACTAAAGCTTATATATATGTCTTTATCATAGCCTTCCTCTGTAGAGTCCCCCATTGATATGTATGTATGTCCATCAAATTCTATTAATTCTTTGACAGATGAAAAGTCATTTATAGATGTTTTGGGTTTATTTACATTTATGATTATTCTTGCAATAACTATAATTAATAAAATTAGAATTATCGTAAAAATAATTAAGACTTTCTTTTTTTTCAACTTTTTATTCCTTATATTTTATTTAGGTTTTTTGGGTTAACCTATAAACCTTTTTGTCTAGAAGTTTTAGATTTATAAAATCTTATTTTTTCCATGGCATTTTTACTTCCCTTAATCCTTTGCCTTTTAGTTTAAATGCATTTCTTACAATCTTTTCAGAGTAATCCAAAGCAATTATGAAAATTATTCCTATTATCGGTTGTGTTTTTGCAATTTCTCCTGCTGAATATATAAATACTATATAAATAACCAAATGAATAGGTTGAATAAAAATTTCCATCATTATTCTTCTAAACCAGTTGTTAAATCCTTGAGCTTTGCCATCTCCCATTGCATCTATAGGATATGTTACGCACATAAGTGGTGAAACAATTGTTAACACAAATATATTTAAAACCCTGAATAAGTACATTATGAAAAATTTCAACTGGTAAAATATCATTACAAAGTTCATTATTAAATATATTAGTTTTCCCCAACCTTCTGCCTTTGCTGTGTCATCTGGAATTTTGGTTAGCATTGTTACTTCCATGTCTGCAATGTTTACATCATTTTCTATTGAGTTGACTAAAAAGTTAGTAAATATTTCTGTTAGCTTTATCAATATTAATATTATATATTGCATTACAAATAGTAAAATAGCTCCTACAAGCCAACTTACAAGCATTTTTTTGTATTTAGCTGAATCTTCTGCAGTTGTCGCTATTGCCATTCTAATGCCTACATATAATAAAGTAACTGCACAAGCAGCTGCCGCAATATTTCTAATAGTTACATACCATAATGCTGTACTATGCTTTATTGAATTTGATAGCTCTGAATTAGGTCCACTAGGTGTTTCTTCAAACATATTTATGTTAAATAGAGGATACTTGTTTGTAAGTAAATCTCCAATTGTGAAGAATTCACTTATATGTGCATTATCCTCCATATTTGCCCTATCACCTAAAGCCACAGCAGAAAGGAGTCTGCTTATCATGTCTGGTATAACTCCGGCTACTGATACAAATCCTCCTACTAATGTTGATGATTGTGACTCAGACACTCCTATTCCTACAACTTGCGATTGTACACTAGATTCATTATCATCTGAGGTAACTGTTGCTTCTCCGTCTAAAAGCTGATTAAACGCTTCTTCTGAATCTGTTTTACTATCTGGAATATCTATCAAGTCTCCTGCTAAAGCTTTAGGTGTTATGAGAGCCATTAATGTAATTATAATTGTTAGTGTCACTATTACTTTTTTTATCATTAAAACACCCCATATTATGCTTGCTGTTCTTTTAATTTATTTATGTTTGT
>CALXZV010000112.1 GCA_944393335.1 uncultured Clostridia bacterium
AAGGGTTCAGCATTTGTTAGAACAAAAATAAAAAATGTTATAACAGGTAGTGTTTTAGAAAAAACATTTAACCCATCTGAAAAATTTCCAGCAGCAGAAATTGAAAAGAAAGAAATGCAATATTTATACGAAGATGGTGGATTATATTACTTTATGGACAACGAAACATATGAGCAAATTCCATTAAACAAAGAGCAATTAGGAGATAGCTTAAAATTCCTTAAAGAGAATATGAACGTAAAAGTACTATCATATAAAGGAAAGGTATTCTCAATAGAACCACCAATATTTGTAGAGCTTGAAGTTAAATATACAGAGCCTGGATTTTCAGGAAATACAGCAACAACATCAGGAAAACCTGCAACACTTGAAAATGGCTATGAATTAACAGTTCCTATGTTTGTAAATATAGGAGACATAATTAGAGTAGACACAAGAACTGGCGAATACATGGAAAGAATTTAATATATTTTAACTAAAATAAACTTTTACATTTTTAGTTTGGGCACATGCCAAAGCATAAATTCAGTTTATTGAAAGGAGATTCTATGATAGAACCTAAGAGTAATTTTGCAAAAATTTTATCAGACTTAGAAAAGGAGATAAAAGATAAGCACGACTTAGAAATTGCAAAAAATAAATTACTAGAAGTAAGTATAATGTTTATAGACATTACAAATAGGGCACTAGATAATAGCAACCAATATGAAATGTTATCAAAACAAATAGAATCAATGCAAAAATCGCTAAAAAGAATAGAACAGGACATTTATATTGATGAAGACGAAGAAAATGAAGAAGATGAATACGACTATGGAAATCAAATGCATGATAATGATATAAAATATAATGACGATTTTGAATTTGAAATACAATGCCCATATTGCAATTATGAATTTGTTCTAGGACAAGATGCAGACTTAAAAGATGAAATAGAATGTCCAAAATGCCACAAACAAATTGAACTTGATTGGGATGATTATTGTGATGGTGAATGCGACCATTGTGCAAGCATTTGCTATGATGAAAATTTAGAAAATGTTAGTGATGAATCTGAAAGCTCTTCGCAAGAGTCAGATAATGTCATTAGGGAAGATGAAGTAGAATACAAAGCAGAAAATCAAAATGAAAGCGACCAAGCAAATAACAAAGAAAATAATTCAAATGTAAATTCACAAGTTCAAAATAGCACAAGCCCAAAAAACAAAAATGCGAATAAGCCAAGTGATGCGAATAGCTCAAATAATCAAATAAATGAAAATGAAGATGATATGTAAAATAAAAGCATTTAACTATTAAAGTTAAGTGCTTTTTGTGTTTCTAAATAATTGATACTCAAATGCCAAACAATAAATCTATTTTTGCATTCTCGGGCGTGTGTCGCTGCTGCTGAAGCCTTGAGAATAAAAAATAGACATATTGCTTTAGCTTTAATATAAAATTGCTTTAAAAAAAGTCCAAGGGATTTACAGCTTCTCCATCGACCTTAATAGTTAAGTGCAAATGACATCCAGTAGTAGCACCATTTGTAGGGTTGCCATTACCGTCTTTGTATGGGTTATTATTTATGCCATATACATTTTTAGGTCCTACATGAGCTATAAGCTGACCTTTTTCTACATAATCATTCCTATTTACAATATAATTAGGAGATAAATGACAATATGAAACCGAAATGTTATCAAATTTATCAAGCTCTAGCACTATAGTATAGCCACCACCAGCACCCCAACTTGCAAAAGTAATAGTTCCACTTTCTACAGCATAAATATTTGTTCCATTTGAAGCAGGTATATCAATACCAGAATGGTAAGTTGATGCCCCAGCTGTTGGAGATTCACGCTTGCCAAAATAAGACGAAATGTAAGTATAGCCTGGAAGTGGCCAAAAAAAGCCATCTCCACTTAAAAGCAATTGCTCATAATATTCGTCAGTGTAAGCAGAATTATTAGAGTAAAAAATAGGCACAAAAAGCATGCAAATAACTAAAATAAAAATAGTTAAAAAAATAAAGCACTTGTTGAAAGTTTTAAACATAATAACTCCAATCTAGTGCCCCCCAAAAGCTAATTAAAAATTATAAGTCTAAATCTTTAATTTTGTAAAGATTAAAGATTTGGCTTATTTTTCAAGGTTGGTCTTTCTTATAGTATAAAAAATACTTTACACAAAAATGCATAAAGTAAAATTGGCAGGGGTAGAAGGATTCGAACCCTCACGCACGGTTTTGGAGACCGGAATGCTACCATTAACATCATACCCCTATGTTCTGTAACAAATATAATCATACCACAAAATTTTCATTTAATCAAGTGAATTTGCAAAAGTAATTATACATTTTGCAAAAAATGCATAAAATATAAAAAAATGTTATTTACAAACCTCTGTTCGTATGATAAAATGAAAATATTATAAAAGTACTCAAAAAAGTTACATTAAAAATTCGGTATATAACAAAATAGATTAAATTAGTGAAAGTTTGAGGAAAATCAATGATAGATTTAAATAAAGACGTAAAATATGTAAAAGGGGTAGGACCCAATAAAGCAAAATTACTAAACAAATTAAACATATTTACATTAAAAGATTTAATTACATATTATCCAAGAGACTATGAAGATAGAAGCATCATAACAAGCTTAAGAGATGTAAAAGACGGTGAAAAGTACACTATAGAAGCGGTAGCACTAACAGAGGTTAACGTAAGATACATAAATAGAAATAGAAGTTTAGAAAAGCTATTAATAAAAGACGATACAGATACAGCTGTTGTAACTTGGTTTAATCAACCATATGTAAAAGACAACATAAAAAAAGGGCAAAAATATAGATTTTATGCAAAAGTATCAATCAAAAATGGTGTAATAGAATTAAACAGCCCAACATATGACAGCATAGAAAGAACAAAAAACACAGGCAAAATAATTCCACTTTACCCGCTTACAAACTCATTGTCTCAAAATAGTATTAGGCAAATAATAGAAAACGGCATAAAATTAGTAAATAATGAATTGCCAGAAGTATTGCCCGAATATTTAATAAAAGAATATAACCTAATGGATATAAACACAGCAACAAATGAAATACATTTTCCAAAAGACTTTGAGGAGTTTAATAAAGCAAGAAAAAGGCTAGTATTTGACGAACTTTTGTCAATGCAATTAGGGCTATTAGAATTAAAGTATGAAAATAATGAACAAGTAAAAGGCATAAAATACGACAAAAACGTGCAAATGTCAGACGTAATAAACAATTTACCATTTAAATTAACAAAAGCTCAGCTTAGAGTTTTAGAAGACATAAATAAAGACATGGAAAATGAAAAGCCAATGAATAGACTACTTCAAGGAGATGTTGGTTCTGGTAAAACAGTAGTATCAATGGTCGCAGCATATAAAGCTGTAAAAAGTGGATATCAAGTAGCAGTTTTAGCTCCAACCATGATTTTGGCAAAACAGCATGTTCAAAACTATAAAAAAACACTTGAACAATATGACATAGTTTGTGAGGAGTTAGTAGGTGGAATGACCGCAAAAAGAAAAAGAGAAGTACTAGAAAAAGTAGAAAATGGAGAAGTAGATATTTTAATAGGAACTCATGCACTATTAGAAGAAAATGTAGTATTCAAAAAATTAGGATTAGTTGTAACAGATGAGCAGCACAGATTTGGAGTAAAGCAAAGAGCAAAAATAGTAGCAAAAGGGGATAACCCAGATGTATTAGTAATGACAGCAACACCAATACCTAGAACTTTAGCACTTATTTTATATGGAGATTTGGACATTTCAATAATAGATGAATTACCACCTAATAGAAAAAAAGTAGAAACATATGCAGTAAGTAAAAGATATGAAGAAAG
>CALXZV010000113.1 GCA_944393335.1 uncultured Clostridia bacterium
CCACCATTTATTGCATCTTTTACTATTTCCATACATTGATTTAGTTTACTACTTTCTCCTTCATAATTTTCTATAAATAGCCCTGGATGGCAGCATATTTGTCTTAACCTCATAAGCAAAGCTAATATTTTAATTTGGCTATTTGCTATACCATTTGCCTCAATCTCCTCTTTAGCCTGCTTTTTGGCACTTTGCATATATGATAAATATATTTTCAATTGTTCACCTGTCATTTCATTATTTAGTACAGTTATTGTTTTTTCTGGAAGCTCAGTAAGTACATTTTCTTTTATTCTTCTCAAAATAAATGGTTCAATCATGCTCTTTAATTTTGCCATAGCTTCTTTATCTTCATCTTTGCTTATTGGCGTTTCATAAAGTATTTTAAATTTATTATACGAATATAGGTATCCTGGCATTATAAAGTCAAATATTGACCATAACTCTGCAAGAGAGTTTTCTATTGGAGTACCTGTTAATGCAAATTTTGTATCTGCATTAATTTCTTTTATTACCTTTGCATTTTGCGTATTATTATTCTTAATGTATTGAGCCTCATCAGCTATAATATATCTAAAATTGTAATTTTTTTCTTTATATAAATTAATATCTCTTTTTAATAAATCATATGATGTTATTACTATGTCATAGTTTGGAATATTATTTATAATGTTTTCTCTTGCCTTTGAATCTCCACTAATTACAACAGTTTTTAGGCTTGGTGTAAATTTGCTTGCTTCTTCTTTCCAGTTTAAAGTAAGTGAACTTGGGCATACAACTATGACCGGTCTTCTTTCTTCTTTTTTGGTATTTTCAACATAAGACATTATAACTGCTAATAATTGAACAGTTTTTCCAAGACCCATATCATCTGCTAAAATTCCACCTAATTTATATTCATCCAAAGTTTTTAACCAATCAAATCCAACTTGTTGGTATTCTCTTAAATCTGCTTTTAAACCCTTTGGAATTTGAAATTTATCCGAAATTTGTCTATTATATACATCATCTATAAGCCCTCTATAAGATTCTCCCTTTTTAACAACAATGTTTTCGTTCTTTTTTAGTATTTTGTCTAAGTACATTCCCCTATAAATAGGAAGTTTTAGCTCTCCGCTGATTAATTCCTCATAGCTTGCATTTGTACTATCTGAAATTTTATCTAGTATGTCCATTGTTTCTGAATTTTCTAGGTCTACAAACTCACCATTTTTCAAACGATGGTATCTCTTTTTTAGTTTGTATTTTCTCATTATTTCAGCTATTTCGTTTCTGTCTATATCTATATTAGATAAGTCTATACTTAGCAAATTATTCTCAATTTTAACTCCGATTGAATTTATTTTTGGTCTCATTATTTGCTTATTTTTAAAATCTTCAGTTGCCAAAACTTCAAATTTTGAAACATATTCTTCTATACCTTTTTGTAAAAAATTGAATATATCATCGTCTTTTACAAGCACTAGTTTGTTATTTCTTTGGTCGTACATAAATCCAGATTTGCTGAACATATCTAATGCTTTTGATTCCTCTACAGCATTCCTTGGAATCTTTTTATCTATTTGCTCAAATGGACTAAACTCGAAGTCATCATATATAAATTTTAAGTCTGCAGTAATATAATTTTTCTTATTATAATCTAGAAAAACTTTAACTTTTAGCTTTTTAGGTAAATATTCTGTAAGTTCTTCACTATCCACATTGTTTATATTTACTCTGTCCTTCATAAGTGGCATAATTAATGAATAAAAGTCCGCAAATTCATCTTTTCTAAGAACAATCTCTTTTGTAAAATTAACTTTAAATGTATCAAGTAATTTTATAACTGTCTTTTCAAAGTTTTTTGAGCATTTATACATTTTATCATCTTGCCAAAAGTATGTGTATTCTTTGCCTTCTACAATAATATAGTTGAAAACATCTATGTTAGTAGCAAGCGCATAATCTGTATCATTTTTATTTTTTAGTTCAAACTTAATTTCAGGTTCGTTATCCACAAATTGTACGCTTTCTGTGGAATAATCGCCGTATATTTCTATTGTTTTTCCTTTTAATATTTCCCAAAGTTCGTCCAATGCCGTATTTGACAAAACAATATATGCTTTATCTAGCACGGGCATGTAAAATCTTTCTTCTGCTTCATTTGAATACTTTATTATTTCTGCATATTTTAAAATAAAATCTAAAAGTGGAAGGCTATCCGCTTCAAAGTTTTCTCTAATATGCATAAATTCAAGTTTTGCGCCATATTTATATATTTCGTCATTTTGCATTCTTGTATAAAACTCTGTTAAATCTTTTATTTTATACATTTGTTTATTGCCTATTCTAACTTCTAGCCTAAATGTTTTTAAGTTATCTTTATATATTAATCTTGGCTCAATTTTTACTTTTTCTGAATATACCAAATTTGCTTTTTCTTCATTTTGCTCATCTAAATAAAATGAGCTTATCATTTGTCTGTAAATTCTATATTTTTCGTTATTTTGATTTTTATTGTGGGCAGTTTTATTATTTGTGGTATTTGTTTTGTCCTTGCTTATTTGCACATATGCGGGGTTACTGTTAAATTCTAAAGCGGTTGCTAAAATATGCTTACATGTACCGTAAGTTGACTCATAATCTGGGCAAGTACAGCTCAAATTTTCTATTTCTCCATTATTTACTTCTATATATGTGTGGTATGCGTCATTTGTTCCTTTAACTTCTGCATGAATTGAAAAATTATTTGAATTTTCGTAATTAACTTTTGTAATTTTAACATTGTTATTTGATTTAATATCATATGCTTTTTGCGCTCTTTTGTCTCCCGCCGAAATCTCTAGTTCATGTAAAACCTCATCATTTACAATCATTTTATTACTCCCCACTAAAATTATAGTTATTATATGTAAAACTTATCCAAATTTTTCTTTAGAAAATGCAAGCTTTTTACAATTTATAAATTACATTTTTTCGTTCTTAAACTAGTATTATATTATACCACAAAGTTCAAGTTTTAACAAGGGGAATTTCAAGAAAATCATTTGCTAAAATAAAAGGCCAGCCTTAGCAGGCTGACCTTTGGTTTTTAGAGATATCTTGGTAGACGATAGACAAAGAATGTCATATCGTCACGATAACGGCAGTAAATCGTCATGCCGTCACAGATGTCGAACAGTGCCATCTTTTTGTTAGGCTCTGCTTTGAGTTTCTTATTAGGAAACACAAAGTTTGCATTTGGATAGCGCCGTGCAACTCTTAGCAGCATTTGGTAGGCTGGTGAGCTTTCGTCAAATTCTTTTTTGTTGCCGCTTTGTTTTGGATTGTTTAGCAACTTTTCCAAAAGCTTCCGTCCAGTCAATGTCTTTGCTTTTTTACCTTTCATTTCCGAATACCTCCTTTAAAGTTTTCGAAAGGTTTAATGAAGTTATTATAGCACATATTTCAAAATTATGCAAATATTTTGTGTAAACCTATAGACTTGCATGGAAATATATGGTAGAATAAGTATGCCTCCGGAGGTAGGAAGGAGGTTCATATGAGTAATTTAATTAAGTTAGTTGCTCTCATTATTGTGTATATAATTATACATAAAGATGAAGAGAACTAAAGAGGAAAAAGCTAGGAGATTGCAGCTCCTAGCTTTTTTAAGGTTTCATTTCATAATTTAATTAAGTTTTGCTATAAATATTATACAAATTTTTCCTAATGTTGTCAATAGCAATTCTCAAATTTTTCAGTTGGGGACGGTCCTAAAACGAAAATTTTCGATTTAGGACCGTCCCCAACTGAAAAAAATTATTTATTTGTCATTTCTTCTTTTGCAAGAAGTTCATTCCATCTTTTATCTACTTCTTCTTGGAATTTTTCT
>CALXZV010000114.1 GCA_944393335.1 uncultured Clostridia bacterium
CCAACTGAAAATTAATTCAAAGTGTAAAATCCCCAATTCAAATAAGTAGCAAACAATATCCAAATTATATATGGGATTTGCAAAAGCCCAGCAAGTTTATTCTTTTTATAAAAATCAATTGTCATCAATATTACTAAAACATCAAGTAATAGTATCCAAATAAAAGCAAATAATCTCCACTTAAAAATAAAGAAAAATATTGACCATAAAGCATTTACACCAAGTTGTAAATAGTATAAAAACTTTGACTTTGGGTCGTTCAAATTTTTTTCACTAATAATTCCATAAGAAATACCCATCAAAATATACAAAATAGTCCAAGCTATTGGAAAAGCAAGCTTAGGAGGAGCAAACGCAGGCTTATTTAAACTATCATAATCAATAAAGCCTGATATAGCAAAGCCTACAATTCCACCAACAATTAAAGGAACCAATACGTATTTTATATTTTTGAATTTCTCCCAGTTTATATTTCCACTTTCTTTTGCTTTAAAATTAGTTAAGTTCAATATAATTCCCCCTTACATTTAAGTAACGAAATATTTTTATACTTTAAAAAACGATTTAAAGTTCTTTATAAAATTATTTTATGCAATTGTCAAAAATTTATTATAGTTATATTGACCTTTTAATGTGCAATTAATTGTGGATTTTTAAGAAAAAACAAAAACTTAAAATGATTGAATAATTTTTTATTTTAAAAAGATAATAAATAAGAGAAAGTTCGTAAAAAAGTAAATATTAAATTTAAAATTAATACGTATATGAGAAAGGAAAAATAGAATATGAATTCTTTGTGGATAGATGAAGTTGAAAAAATTAATTCGAATGGAGAGTTAA
This sequence comes from uncultured Clostridia bacterium, assembly GCA_944393335.1. GTDB lineage: Bacteria > Bacillota > Clostridia > TANB77 > CAG-508 > CAG-793. The sequence goes on from CALXZV010000114.1 coordinate 841, forward strand.
GTGAGGATACAAGCGCTGACGTATGCATCATTGGTGCGGGAATTAGCGGAATAACTTTGGCATATTATTTAACCAAAAAAGGATATAACACTGTTGTGTTAGAAAGAAATGAAATTGGACATGGAGTCACAGGTCATACAACTGCAAAGATAACCTCTCAGCATAGCCTAATTTATCATTATTTATCAAATCAATATGGCATAAAGTTTGCAAAAAAATATTTTGAGGCAAATGAAGAAGCAATTAACAATATCGAAGAAATAATAAGAGAAAATAATATTGACTGTGATTTTGAAAGAAAAGATAATTATATTTACACAATAAATGAAGAAAATGTAGAGAAAATAGATGAAGAAGCGGAAAGCTTAAAATATATAAATATAAATGCAGAAAAAGTCGAAAAAAGTGATTTACCATTTAAAATTCAAAAAGGGGTAGTTTTTAAAAATCAAGCACAATTCAATCCACTAAAATATTTAGCGGGGCTTACAAAATACATTTTAAATAAAGGTGGAAGAATATATACAAACACCTTGTGTACTGACATTAAAAGGGATAATGAAGAATATGAAGTTTATGCAAATGGGCATAAAGTGTATGCAAAATATGTAGTTTTAGCATCGCAATATCCGTTTTTAAAAGTTCCAGGATTTTATTTTGCAAAAATGTATCAAGCATCTTCATATGTAATAGGAATAAAAACAAAAGAAAAATTGCCAAAAGATATGTATTTAAGTATAGATGAGCCAAACTTTTCTTTTAGAACTGCAGGAGATATTTTACTCATTGGTGGAGCAGGTCATAAAACAGGAACAAAAGTAGATTACAATCAAACTTATGGAATATTAGAGAAAAAGGCAAAAGAAATATATCCAGATTGTGAAATAAAATATAAATGGTCAACAAGGGATGCGATAACACTAGACAAAATTCCATATATAGGAGAATACTCAAGTTTGATGCCTAATTTGTATGTTATGACAGGATTTAATAAATGGGGAATGACATCATCAAATGTAGCAGCAAATATAATTTTAGAAAAAATTTTAGGTAGTGCAAGCATTTATGAAGAAATATTTAAATCAACAAGATTTAAACCAATTACAAATAAAGACGAAATGAAAAACATGTTAGTAGATAGCACAAAATCACTTGTATTAGACAGAATAAAAGCAGAGAATATAGAAACAGATGACATAAAACCAGGCTCAGGAGCAATAGTTGACTTAGATGGAAGCAAAGTAGGCGTTTATAAAGATGAAGATGGAAAAGCTTATTATATAAAGCCAGTCTGCACACACTTAGGATGTATATTAGAATGGAATGATGCAGATAAAACTTGGGATTGTCCATGTCATGGCTCAAGATACGACAAGTATGGGAAAAATATTTATGACCCAGCTATAAAGAATTTAGATGTATATGATTTTGAATAAAAAGGAGCAAATGCTCCTTTTTAAACTGCAGCATGATGAATATGTTTGCCAGCATCTTCTTCAGCAGGCAACATATAATCAACAATTGCATAAACTAAAGCGCCAAGTAGTGCAGCAATCCAAGATATGCCATAACCTGTAACTACATATTGAACAACGTACAATGTAATTGAGCATAGTACAAAACCTATAATTCCTTTAACAATTGGATGTGTAAATAGTGCAGTAAAAGTGCTAATTACAAAATCAAACACAGTTAAAAGAAGAACTGCAAGAGCAACCATCCATATGCTTGAAGCGGTAAAACCAGGAGTGAAAAAAGCAGTTATACCTAAAACAATAATGGCTGTAATAAGCCTTCCAACAAATTGCGGAATTTTATTTCTATTCATAACTAAACCTTCCTTTCAAAAAAATAAATTATATTTATCGAGTTTCACCTTATGCAAAAGTTTCAAACTCAATAAAATTATTTATTCTAATTATTTCCAAAATAAATATAAATATACAAATCTTAAAAAATAAAGATATTTTAATAAGAGAAGGAACGACCAAAAAATTTTAAATATAAAATAAATATTTATATAAAATTAGGAAATAATAAATAAAAATTTAGAATTTAAGAAGGAAATATTTATGTTAGTTAATTTTGTAAGAGCAATTATTATTTATATAATAGTGTTAGTAGTTATGAGACTAATGGGAAAAAGAGAGATTGGACAGCTTCAACCTTTTGAACTCGTAATATCTATAATGATTGCAGACTTAGCATCAATACCAATGACTGATACAGGAGTGCCAATTTTTAATGGAATAGTGCCAATCCTAGGGTTACTTGCAATGCACTTGCTAATAACAGTATTAAACATAAAATCAGTAAGTATAAGAAAAATAACTTGTGGAAAGCCAACAATTTTGGTATATAGAGGAAAAATAGATGAAGAAGCATTAAAAAAGGAAAGATTTACAGTTAGTGAACTTCAAGAAAGATTAAGAGGAAAAGATGTATTTAATTTAGGAGATGTAGAATATGCCATTTTAGAAACAAATGGTGAAGTTTCTGTAATCCAAAAACCAAATAAAAGAAATACAATACCAGAAGACTTTAACATTGAACCTGAGTATGAAGGCTTGCCATATGATTTAATAGTTGACGGAAAAATAATGTACGAAAACTTGAGCAAAATTGGAAAAGATGAAAAATGGCTACAAAAGCAAGTAGTAAAATTTAAAACAACACCAGAAAATGTATTAATAGCTACAATGGACGGTAAAGGAAATTTTTTCTGCCAAAGCAAAAGTCAAGAGAGAAAAAAGCGGAAATAGTAAATAAGAATAAAAAATTTAAAATCGAGGAGCGAAAATGAGAAGAGAAGCTATAATTACTATATTAATTATATTAGCGATAATAATTGGAGAATGGCTAACTCAAAGCTATTCAAAGAAAACCTTAAGTGGAGTACAAGATTCATTAAGAGAATTAAAAGAAGGGATACTTAGTTCAGAAAATGAAGTAAGTGAATTAATAGACAAAACAAATCAAATTTATGACAAATGGGAAGAAGATAATCAG
>CALXZV010000115.1 GCA_944393335.1 uncultured Clostridia bacterium
CTTCTATCATCTGAACTTTATCTTTTTTAAATAAATTTTTGAGAAAATTAACTATTTTATTAAATAAACTCATCTGTTTCCTCCTTCTGCAACATCTACATCTGCTCGTGTATTAACATTTTGACTTTTATCATCATCTTCCCAAAGTCTACGTCCATGATTTTTTTCTAAATCTCTATCATAACATTCAAATCTCTTTTCAAACTCTTTACCCTGCATTTCAATAAATTGTCCCTGCTCTTTATCCGCATAATAGAACTTTTTTCCAAATTTGCTTGATTCAAAATATACAAACATTACCGGTGTTTTGCTTTCATCATCTTTTTCATACACTCTATCAATAACACACTTTTTAAATTTCAAATTAGGATTATTAAAAGATATAGTTCTAAGCATTTGCATTGTTGAATTTTGGCATTTTGCAAATTCAGGGCATACCTTTTGCAATAACTTAAACTGACTTTCTATATTTTTTTCAGGACTATTAGCACAAATTTCATCAATTTTTTTAGATTTTTCTATAAAATCTAAAACAGGAAATTGTCCATCTTGCCTTGTGAGTCCCACACTTGCACATAAATTTCTTAAGTTTTGCTGGTCTAAAGTAAAAGTAGCATCTTTTAATTCTTCATCATTTTTATGAGCTTCAGTATCTTTTCCATCTGGAGCTATATCCCTTTTGCGTATATCTTCATAACTTAAAAATAAATGATTTGGCTTACATCCATATCTTTGTAATGCTAAATTCCATGTTGGGTCGACTATTGTTGTACCTGTTACCTTTTCTCCATTTGCTAATTCAAACTCCATGTTTTCAATTTTCAAAAAAGCATGATTTTTTCCACTAACCATTTTACTTTGAATTCCAACTTGTTCTAGCATATACTGCTCTAATCTAGAAATACCATTGCATACACCATAACCTCTACTAATAATTTTCCATAAAGCTCTATTATCCCACTTTTCGAAAACCTCTGTATCAAAATCTGGACTATAACTTACTCTTTTTCCTATAGCATTATCTATAATTGCTATCTTTTGTGCTTTTGAAAATTCAGGTTTAATTGTGCTTAATACTGACTCAATCCAGTTTTCTCCCTCTATAAACTCTTTTCCCGTAGAACTAAAAAATGTACCATTATCGTGAGTATTGTTTATATGCATATCAGGATAAACACGGCATATTTGTTTTAACTGTTCTTTTTGCTCCTTTGAAAATTTTTCTGGATTTATTACCATCAGTTCATCTAATCCTGCATAATCTTGAGGATTCCTCCCAAGTTCTACAAGCACATTTTTACCCATACTTTTTACACTAAGTGCTCCTTTAAATTCCTGAGGGTAGTCTTCTTTATTTAATTTTCCCTTAACTTCATTACCCAAAGTTGCAAATATTTTTCTCTTATCATCTATACTAAAATCTCTAGTTGTCAAACTTAATGCAATTTGTAATTGTTTGTCTGCAGGTAGTTCAGATATAACCTCATAAGGTTCAATTTTATTATTTTTGCAAAATTCACCATTCTTTTCAAAAAATCCCATCAAATTATTAACGTCAAATGTTTTTAATACTTGTTTTATTTGATAAGGTCCTAATTTACCCATATTAAGTACTAACTTTTCTTTGTTAATATCATTCATCGTTTTGATAATATTGGCTGAAATATAGTTATCAAATGTATATTTATCCATCAATAACATCTTGTTTTCGTCTTTTTGTAAATTTAGTATTATTTTCTCTAAGTCATATTTATCTAACTTAAATGTATCTGTAATTAAAGAACTATCACTTAAAATTGCTACTTTGTTTTCCTCTGATAATGAATCAATTATTTTAATTATCTCAAAACTATAAAATTCATGTTTTTCGAAGAATTCCTTATTATGTAAGATTTTTTGCTTTGCATCATCAGAAAGTCTAATTATTGCGTCTCTGATATATGATGTATCTACATTGTCAAGTAATCCTGGCTCTTCAAGTACTCTTAATAAAATATTAGAGTCAGAAATATTATCCATTATACATCTTTTAGTGTATGAATTTGCATTTTTAAAATATTCTATTTGAAATAATCTTGCTTTTTCACTATCAGTAAGAAATTCATTTATTAACTTTCCAAACTCACCTACAGTCATATTATATTGACCCAAGAGTTTTGGATCAGCAAATAAACTAAATTTATCATCTGACGTAAGTAATAGTTTTCTTAAGTCTTCCGAGTTCATCTTTTTCTCCTCTTTTGTAGTTTTTATCTATATAATATTTTATATCATATAAAATAAATAAATACAATTGTTTTTATTAAATCATATTTCTCCTCTAACTTTTATTTTTCAAATACATCACTCTTATTTCATGCATTTTATTTGCAATTTCTTTTCCCTCAGAAATATCATATTTTTTCATTATTTCATTACCATTAGTACAATTTATAACTTCATGACCTAAATATGCAAATTGATTTTTGTTACTGTTTTCTAGCATATTATCTGCATCTACAATAATTTGAAGCCCATCTAAACCCAAAATAGTGCTATTTACACGTTCTATAAAGCTCACTTTTTTTGGAGTTGTCATTTTATCAAAAATTCCACCTCTCATATGTTCTAGACAAGAAGTTATAATACATTTAATCATTCTAGTAGGAATTTTTAATCTTTTTCCCATATTTTTTACCAGCTCTACTCCTCTTTTTTCGTGATTTATATGATGTGGATATTCTTCTTTTGGAGTTGCACCTTTTCCTAAATCATGAACTAAGGCAGAAAAGCGCAATTCCAATTTTCTTTCATCACATAGAGTTTTGGTTTGATTTGCAACTTTGTCAAGTACAATCATTGTATGATTATAACTATCTCCTTCTGGATGATATTGGACTGGTTGCTCAGCTCCTATTAAGTCATAGATTTCTTTAAAATGAACATCTAATTCATCTGCATCTCTTAGCACATCAAAAAATTTTGATGGCTTGTCTGTTAACAATGCTTTTCTTAATTCATAATATACTCTTTCAACAGTTAAGCTAGATAATTCATTTTTTAGTAATCTCATCATTTTCATAGTATTTTCTTCTACTGTGAAATCCAATTGACTTGCAAACCTAGCGGCTCTGTATACTCTTAATGGGTCTTCTGCAAAATGATTACTAACAGCTCTAATAATTTTATTTTTTAAATCTTTTATTCCACCTTTTGGGTCTATAATTTTATTAGTCAAAACTTCTTTTGCAATAGCATTTATGGTAATATCTCGACGCTCTAAGTCTTCTTCAATTGTTATATTTTTATCAGTTTCTACATTGAAATTATTATGACCTATTCCTATTTTTCTTTCTTTTCTTGCAATAGCAAATTCTTTATTATCTATAGAAAATACGGGAAAATCTTTTCCCCTAATTATTGTTTCTGGGAATAGCATTTTAAATTCATCGAAAGAAAGTCCTGTCACACAATAATCTTCATCATGGTTTTCAATACCTAATAAATTATCTCTGATTGCTCCTCCAACTAAGTATATATTTCCACCGTTCAATTTAATTTTATTTGCTATTTCATATATGTTACTCATAGGCTAAAATCCTTATATCACTGTATTTTTTTTATATTTTTCTATCACATATCTTTATCACAAATATCTACATTCTCTGAAAACAATTATACTATATTTATCTTAAAATTGCTACTATTATTTTAGTTATTAATATCTCATTGTTATTTTAGAAGAACAAAAGCGGGCTCCTTTAACTTTGTTCTACTTTTAAATTTACATCGCCCGCGTCTTTGTTCGTGCGCCAATT
>CALXZV010000116.1 GCA_944393335.1 uncultured Clostridia bacterium
AAAAAATATAATTTATTATGAATTATTTTCAATAAAAGTAAAAACGAATTATTTGTATAAAAATTATGGAGGTGAGCATATTGGCTGAAATGAAATCAACTCATAGGACTGAAGAAGAAAAGCAATATATAAAAAAGAGGCTGAATATAATAGAAGGGCAAATAAAAGGCATAAAGCAAATGATAGATGATGACAGATATTGTGATGATGTTTTAACTCAACTTTTGGCTGCCAATAAATCAATAGAAAGCCTTGAAAATTATATATTAGAATCACATTTGGAAAAATGTATAAAAAGGCAAATACAAGAAGGCAAACCAGAAGTAACAGACGAAATAATGGGACTTTTTAAGAAATTTAGATAAGTCAAGTTAGAAGATTGTTCAAAGAATTGTGTAAAAGCTTAGTTTAAAAACGAAATTTACATAAAAACAAAATTTAAATATTTTTAGATTTTAAGTTTTAAAAGAGTATATCTTTTAATTAATTATATATTTTAAAGAGATTTTGCATAAAAAATCTCAGAAAGGAAGTTAATATGAAAAATATAGTTTTAGGAATTGAAGGAATGCATTGTGAAGGATGTGTTAACAGATTAACAAAAGTTTTAAATGGATTAGATGGCGTAAATAATGCCAAAGTTAGCTTAGAAAACAAAAATGCAGAAGTAGAATATGATGAAGACAAAATAGATTTAGATGATATAAAACAAGCTATTGAAGATGCAAACTTTGAAGTAAAAGAATAGTATACTGAAATTAATCTGAAAGGAGTGCTCCATTTATAATAAAGTACAAAGTATGAGGAATAGGTAAAGTTCCTTTGATTTTGAAACACTAAAATTATAGATGGAGTAAAAATCATTATGAAAAAAGTTTTATTAAAAATAGGTGGTATGACCTGTAGTGCTTGTTCTAGTGGACTAGAAAAATATCTAAATAAGCAAGATGGAATAGAAAGTGCAGCAGTCAACCTTGTAATGAATAATGCAAATATACAATATGATGAACAAAAACTTACATTAGAGCAAATAGAAAAATTTATAGAAAAAGCAGGTTTTGAAAGTTTAGGCATAGACAATTTTCAAAAAGAAGAAAAAAAGCAAAACAATCAAAAGTACAAATTAATAGCTCTAGGTGTGCTTGCAGTTATTACCTTATATATTTCTATGGGACATATGATAGGGCTTCCTGCTGTTCCTTATTTGAATATGCATGAAAACCCAATAAACTATGCCATTGCATTATTAATTTTGGCTATAACAGCTTGCATATTTGGATGGGACATTTTAAAAAATGGATACAAAAATTTAGTACACAAATCACCTAATATGGATACATTAGTAGGACTTGGTGTATTAAGTAGTATTATTTATAGCTTGTATGGAACTTTTATGATATTAAAAGGCAATACAGAATATGTAAATAATTTGTATTATGAGTCAGCTGTTATAATAATCTTCTTCATAAAAATAGGAAAATATGTTGAAAATAGAAATAAGGACAAAACAAAGGAAGCAATTAGTCAGCTTATGATGATTACACCAAAACATGCTACAGTTCTTAGAAATGGCGAGCAGGTTCAAGTTACAATTGATGAAATAAATGTGGGAGATATTGTAGTTTGCAAGCCGGGTGAAAAAATTGCAGTTGATGGCGAGATTGTAGATGGCATAACACATATAGATGAATCTTTTATTACAGGCGAAAGTATGCCAGTTAAAAAAGAAAAAGGCAAAAAAGTAATTGCAGGAAGTATTAATTATGAAGGTACTATTGAATACAAAGCAGAAAAAATAGGTAAAAATTCTACTGTATCAGAAATAGTAAAATTAGTTGTAGAAGCTACTTCTACTAAAGCACCAATTGCCAAAATTGCAGATAAAATAAGTGGAATATTCGTACCAACTATTATGATTATTGCAGTACTTTCAGGCTTAGTGTGGTTTGCTATAAATAGAGATGTATCTTGGGCAATAAATGTATTTATATCTGTTTTAGTTGTAGCTTGCCCATGTAGTTTGGGGTTGGCAACACCACTTTCTATAGTAATTGCTTCTGGTGAATCAAGCAAAAAAGGAATACTTATAAAAAATAGTGAAGCATTAGAAAATGCTCATAAAGTAAAAACAGTAGTATTTGATAAAACAGGTACACTTACAAAAGGAAAACTAAGTTTGTCAAAAATATATAATTACACAGAAAATTATTCAAATAGCCAAGATTCAAATGAAAATGCAGAGACAAATTCTAATGAAAAAGGCAAACAACTAAGTGATGATGATATAATCAAAATAGTGGCTAGTATAGAGGCAAAATCTGAACACCCAATTGCAAGAGGTGTTGTAGAAGAGGCCAAAGAAAGAAAAATAGGATTGGAAAAAGTAAAAGAATTTCAAAACTTGGCAGGACTTGGAGTCACAGCTTTGTATAATGGTGAAAAATACATTATAGGTAACAAAAAGTTAATGGAGCAAAATGAAGTAGAAGTTATAGGTCAAGCAATGAAAGACGAAGAAGAACTACAAAAGGCAGGAAATAGCATTTTATTTGTAGCAAAAGAAAATAAACTAATAGCTCTTTTGGGAGTTAAAGATAATGTAAAAGAAAATGCCAAAGATGTTATTTCAAAATTAAAAGCATTAGGAATAAATGTTGTAATGCTTACAGGTGACAATGAAAAAACTGCAAAAGCCATTGCAAATTCTATAGGCATAGACAATGTAATAGCAGGAGTAATGCCAAAAGATAAAGCCAAAACAATCGAAGACTTAAAGAAAAATAATGAACTTGTTATGATGTGTGGCGATGGTATAAATGACAGCGTAAGTTTAGTTAAAGCAGATATAGGAGTTTCGGTAGGAAGCGGAACAGATGTTGCCATGGACAGTAGTAATGTAGTTTTGATGAATAATAATCTAGAAAAAATTGTAGACTTAATTGAAATAAGTCATAGAACAATAAGAAATATAAAACAAAACTTATTCTGGGCTTTCTTCTATAACTTATGTATGTTACCAATTGCAATTGGAGTGCTATCTCCATTTGGAATTACAATTAACCCAATGATGGCATCTATTGCAATGACAATAAGTAGTGTTACAGTAACACTAAATAGCTTAAGATTAAAGAGAATAATTAGGAAAATAAAATAATTATAGATCTTTAATTCAAAAGTATAAAATAAAGAGCCAATATATATTCAACATGTTTAAAGAACATATATTGGCTCTTTTAATTAGATGATGAAGTATAATTATTTCGCTTTTATAAACTAATTTTTACATTATCAAAGCCATCTCCGCCAATCATTTTTTTATAGCCTGAAAACTCTTTACTTTCCATATATCTATTAATGTTTTTTAGCTCAACACCTGAATTAAAAGACAAACTATCAAGTGACAAAGGGGTATCGGTATTATCTAAGTAATTTTTTAAAGTAAGTTTATCAACTTCATCTTTTGATTTGCAACTTGGGCAAACATCATCACTTGAAGCAAAAAAACATCCACAACGTACACATTTATTAAATTTCATTTTTCATTTCCTCCTATGTATATGACAAATTTCGACATTATTCTATCATATTTTTTTGTAAAAATAAAGATAAAAATTGAAAAAATCATTTAAACTTTAATTTTAAAAGTAAATTCCAGTTAGATATTAAAACTGGAATTTAGTCTTGGAATGAAATTCCACCTTTAT
>CALXZV010000117.1 GCA_944393335.1 uncultured Clostridia bacterium
TCTTCTGAAAATACTACTGCTTTGCAATGTGATAAATTTAATTCTTTACTTAAATATGAATTAACTAAGTTAACTCCAGATTCAAAGGAGTTACATTCAACACTAGTCACAATAGAGCTAGAAGATTGGGATGAGCTTGAACCAGAAGAACCGCCTTCACTTCCAGATGGAAGGGCAATCTGAAAGCTAAGTTCTAATTTTCCAGTATCTTTAATATCGAAACCAACTGCGACCACATATGCTAAATTATCCATAGATGTTACAGAATTCATTCCGAATAATGTTATTAATATTAAAACAACTATAAGCATAAATACTAATATTTTTTTCGCTTTCAACTAATTCAAACCTCCTTTTAATTTATAAATAAAAACTAACAAAATACATTTATAACTGAAATTTAACAATGAAATTATAAAAGCTACAATAAATCCTATAAAATATTTTAGCTACGAATTGTAACCATACCTTTTTTATTCTTCTTCAAATATCCCAAAAGTAAGATGGCAAAACTCATTCCAAATACAATAATTAAACAGATATATTTGTAAATAACATTTTCAGCAAATCTTATTTGTGCAATATTTTGAGGTATTAGTGTAACAATAAAAACTCCTAATCCAATTAAAAATGCAGGAATATTTGAATTTTGCGTTTTCAAATTTTTGTTAGTAATTTTTAAGGTAAAGGCAAAAATTACTGATAAATATGAGAAAAATGTTAATACCCATATTAATATAAAGAATGCATCAACTCTTTGGAAAAATGTTCCGAATTGAATACTTCTAGTTATCATATATATAGAAAGTATTCCTTCTCCACCAGTTGCAAAGGGAAATATTAAAATAAGTGCGGTAACACTTATAAATAGTATTAATCCTGACAATATTATTGATGTTAATCCTATTTTCTTGGTATCCTTTGGCTCTTTATGATGAGACCTCATTAAAAACAAAAGTATAATTTCACCAAAAGCAAATATGTTTGTAGCACCTAATATAAATGTATTATTTACTCCATATCCTAAAACAGGAAAGAACCTTTCGGGTACAAAACGAACTGATAAAGCAAAGAATATTATTAAAATAGCTACAACAATAAATGGCAATATAATGGCATTTGTTCTACTTACATTTTTAAAGCCAAATTGATTTGCAATAAGTGCAATTAGTATAAATACTAGGCAAATAAGTGATGTAGGCATGTCTTGTAAATAAATTGTTTTTAATGTGTTAGCAAAGTTTAGTAAGAGTATTCCGCAAGTAAAGATAAAATATAATGTGTAAATAATTGAAACTACTTTTTTTAGAATACTACCACCAACAAATTCTGCCACATCTAGAATGTCTTTACCTTGAAATGAAGAAAAGAGTTTATTAAAAACTAAAAATATGATTACAGCAAGGACGGTAATGTAAATAACATTGAGTGGTCCGCTAGATGCAGTAGAACCTAATATTTCATTAGGCAGGTTAAGTAAAATATGACTTATAATAACAATTAAGGTAAGGGATATTGATTCTACAAAACCAATTTTGTTATTATTCATAAAATATTAACTCCTTTCTTTCTTAACATTTGCTTTTTAAAAATTATAAACCAATTTTTAAGCATATAATTTTCGAAAATAATATTAATTTTTCTCTCTCCACTTCATACTTATATTATCTTGAACAGTAGTCCTTTTGGTATTTAAAAAGTCGGACCTTTTTTCTCTTTTCCATACTGGTTTTAGTAAATAGCTATTATTTCTAATATTTGTCTTAGGCATATATGGAGAAAGGTAAGGCACTCCAAAAGATTTTAGAGAACATAGTGTAATTAAGTGTATAAATAAGCCAACACCAATTCCTAAGAATCCACAAAGAGAACCTAGAAGTGTATAAGCAAATCTTGCAATTCTTAAGTGAAAGCCAAGTGAAAAATCCGGTATGGCAAATGATGAAATTGCTGTAATTGCAATTATAATTATTAATATTGGAGAAACAATACTTGCTGAAACTGCAGCTTCTCCTAAAACCAGAGCACCAACAATACCAACAGTTGAACCAAGAGGAGAAGGAACTCTAAGGCCAGCTTCTCTTATTAATTCAAAAGAAAGTTCCATTATAAGAATTTCTACTAAAATAGGAAAAGGAACGTTTACACGGGATGCTACAATTGAATATAATAATTCAGTAGGCAAAAGTTCTCTATGATAGATTGTTATTGCCAAATAAAGTCCCGGCAAAAGTAAAGTTATAAAAAAGGCAATTCCTCTAATAATTTTTAATAGATTTGCAAAGTGATAATTCAGGTTCATATCTTCTTGTGATGTAATAAAATCAAAAAGCGTAACAGGAAGTATTAAAGCATATGGAGAACCATTATAAATAAGAATAACTCTACCTTGAAGAAGACTCGAACAAGCCTTATCAGCTCTTTCTGTTGTAAGAATTTCAGGAAGAGTTGTTTCAGGGTCATCTTTAATAAGCTGAATAAGTTCACTACTAGAAAGAACATAATCAACATCAAGGTTATTTAATCTATATTTTGTTTCGGAAACTAAGCTAGAATTTGCAATATCTTTAATGTAGCAAACAGCACAGTTATTTTTATTTGTTTTTCCAATTGTAATATTTTCAATAATCAAATTCTCATTATTTATATTTCTTCTAATCATAGAAGTATTAGTTCTAAGATTTTCTACAAAGGCCTCTTGAGAGCCTCGAACGCTTGGCTCATTTTTAGGCTCAGAAATACTTCTTTGCGCAAACTTCTTTATATCTATATCAAAAGCAAAATTGATAGTATCAACAAATAATGCACAATCGCCAGAATTAACATTTTTTACTAATTCATCAAAAGATGAAATCTTTTTCACACTATTTTGGGGCAACAAACATTCGTAAATGTAATCAGTAATATTAAATCTCTTAACTTTTCTGACACTAATATTTGTAGTAATAGCTTCTGATACAATTTGAGGGTCATTATTTTGATTTGAAAAATTTTTAAGCATAAGAGGATTTAATATAAAATCATTTATAGAAGTTGTGTCAACTAAACCATCAATATATATGATAAAAGCTTTGAATTGTTTGCCTTTAGCGTTTAGCATGAATTCTCTTATTTTTATATCGGAATTAATCAAAACATTATATCTAGATTTAATGTAATCTAAATTTACATCGAGGCTAGGATAAATGCTTTGATTTTTTAATAAATCTTCAGGCTGTGATTCACTAGAATTCTCTTTAGAAATACTAAAATCATAGCTTTCTTGATTTTTGGTAAGTACATTAAAAAATTCTTTTACTTTTTCAATAAACTTCATAAATCCTCACTTAATAATTTATAAAATATAGGCAAGTTTTCCTATATTTAAGTCTAATTATTTTACAGTTTTGCATTTTTAATTTGCAATTCTTTATTAGATTTTCCTAATTTTGAAAAATTATACAAATATTAATTAGATTTTAAAGAAGTAAAAGCAAAAATCTGACATCCGGACACTTTTTTTAAAAAAGTGTCCGGATGTCAGTAAATATGTCAATAGGGACGGACATTTTCGTAAAATATTTGAGAGTGGAGAGTATATAATAAGGTATGTAAATTTTACATACCTTATTTTTTTAAACATAAAATTAATGTACAAAGAATATAATTTTTATTATGATAAAAGTATTTAAGGTAAAAGATTTAATTGGATATT
>CALXZV010000118.1 GCA_944393335.1 uncultured Clostridia bacterium
GAAAAAATTGCAGATGCCAGAAAAGAAGCAAGATACAATGCTTTATTTGACAAGGCAAATCAAAAACTTCAAGATGCTAAAAATGAATTTGAAACTCAAAAAGCAGATGGAGAAAAACAGCTTCAAGATGCGGAAGATGAAATAAATTCTGCTAAAAACCAACTAGAAAAAGGCAGAAATGAAGTTGCAGCCAATAGGGCAAAGGCAAATAATGAGTTTAAAGAAGCAGGAAAACAATTGCAAGATGCTAAAAATACATTAGAGCAAAATGAAAATGACTTTAATGCAAAAAAGCAAAAGGCAGAAAAACAAATAAGTGATTATGAAACTAGCTTAAATGAGCTAAAACAAATTCAAACACAATACAATAATCTTCAAACCACATTATCTACAAGTAAAGCACAATTAGCAGCTTTACAAAAACAGCTAGAAGAGTTGGAAAGTAAAGATAATCAAATAACTAACGAAGTAGGTGAAAACACCACAAATGAGGAGCAAATCGAAAGTTTAAAAAAGCAAATAGAAGACTTGAACAGCTCAATTTCTAAAATAGAAGCGGGCTTACTTGTTATAAATAAGCAACTACAAGCACAAGGAATAACAGATATAAATCAAACTGTGTCAACCACAGAAACAGCCATACAGACTGCCAAAAAAGAGTTAGAAAATGGGCAAAAGCAGATAGATTCTGCAAAAGCAGAGTTACAAACTAGAGAAGAGCAATTAAATAGTACAAAAAGTAGCACATATGCTGAGCTAAATTCTGCAGAGAAAAAACTTGACGATAGTGAAAAGCAAATAGAAGAAGCAGAGGCAGAGCTTGCAAAATCTAGAGAAGAGTTTAACTCAAAAATAGCAGATGCAGAAAAAGAATTGGACGATGCCGAAGAAGAGGTTAATTCAATAGAAAGACCAACTTGGTACATATTAGACAGACAACAAAATGCAGGCTATGTAAGCTATATGCAAGATACCGACAGAGTTGCAAATTTGGCACAAGTTTTCCCAATAGTATTTTTTATAGTTGCTGCATTAATTAGTTTAACATCAATGACAAGAATGGTTGAAGAACAAAGAGTACAAATTGGTACACTAAAGGCTCTTGGATATAACAAATTACAAATTGCAGCAAAATATATAATTTATGCAACACTTGCAACAGTTATTGGAGGAGCAATTGGATTAGTTATAGGATTTAGCTTACTTCCAAAAGTAATAGCTGACATATATGCAATGGTTTATGATGTGCCAAATGTAATACTTGCATTTAATATGACATATGCAACAGCAGGAATGGCAGCTGCAATGGTTTGCACAATTGGAGCAACAATAATTTCATGCTATAAAACATTAAAGCAAAAACCAGCAACATTAATGAGACCAAAGGCTCCAAAGCCGGGAAAACGTGTTTTATTAGAGCGTATAACATTTATTTGGAAAAGACTAAACTTTACACAAAAAGTTACAGTAAGAAATATATTTAGGTACAAAAAGAGATTTTTGATGACCATAATAGGCGTAGGTGGATGTACAGCATTAATTATAGCTGGCTTTGGCTTAAGAGATGCAATAAGTAGTATGATACCTTCACAATATGGAAAAATAGATCTATATAATGCTAGTGTCACATTAAAAGATGAGTACAAAAATGAAGAGTTAGAAAAAATAGATAATATTTTGAAAGATTATGAATATACAGAAGATGTACTAAATGCAAATGTTCAATCTGTTACAATAGACAAAAACGATAATACTCAATCAATACAATTGATTGTGCCACAAACGCCAGAAAATTTAAGTAATTTTATAGTATTGGAATCAAGAACTAATAATGATGAAAAATATGCTTTAGATGATACTGGTGTAATTATAACAGAGAAATTATCAAAACTTTTGGACATAAAAGTTGGAGATGAAATAAAAATAGTAAATAGCGATGATAAAGCATGCAATGTAAAAGTAAATGCAATAACAGAAAATTATATTTATCATTACATTTACATGACTCCAAATTTATATAATGAGTTGTATGATACAAGAGTGGGATACAACGTAGTGTATGTAAACACAATAGAAATGACTGAAGAACAGGAAGATACATTAGGAGAACAAATATTATCTAATAGTGACTATATTTCAGGTGTGACATTTATGTCAAATACAGAAAGTATATTCTCAGAAGTCATGAACAACATGGACTTAGTTGTATGGATACTTATAATATCTGCAGGACTATTAGCATTTGTAGTATTGTATAATCTATTAAATGCCAACATTACCGAAAGAATAAGAGAGCTTGCAACAATAAAAGTTCTAGGATTTTATGATAAAGAAGTATATGACTACATTTCAAGAGAAACAATAATACTAACCATACTTGGAATGCTTGTGGGAGTAGGCGGAGGATATTTCTTAACACTATATATTATAAAAACTTGTGAAATAGATATGCTTATGTTTAACCCACAAATCACAGTTTGGAGCTACTTGTTTGGAGTGCTTATAACTGCACTATTTGCAATAATTGTAAACATAATCACATATTTTTCGTTGAAAAAAATAGATATGATAGAGTCACTAAAGAGTGTGGAATAGAGACAAACGGGACCGTCCCGTTTGTCTCTATTACTTTAGGTTTAGCAATTTGTACGCACTGCAAATAGCGCACCCCGTGCATATATGAATTCTTTTTCCAAATATAAGTTCCAATGTCTCAATATATTCATCTTTAGGCGAAATAAGATGAATATATATGCTTTCTGGCAATTTACCAATCAAAGTATTTAAAGCATAATCATTTTGTGAAAAAGATATATCAGATAAATACTCAGAATTAAAATCTTCAAGTTCAAGCATATTAAAATTTTCATCGAGCAAAATAGATTCTTTGTTAGCATAAATTAAATGTATTTTTGTTGGCTCAGGAATTTTAGAATCTACATAACCTTTAAGCAGACTCACAAATTCCAAATACTCTTTATCTAAAACAAATTTACTAACAGCATTTTCAATTAAAGGCTCAAGAGAGCTTTTATAATTACTTAATCTAAAATTAACAAATCCATCTAAAATAATACTTTTATGATTTTCAATATAATCTAAAATATCTTTATTTATATATTTTTTACTATTATGATGGAGCATATTATATTCATTGTATATTGAATTTCTATCTAATGCATCAAAATAAAAATAATCTTTCAAAATTAAGCGCTTGACAATTGTTGGCTCATAATAATTTATAATTGCATCTGAAATGAGGTCAGATAAAAACTTGTAAAAATTTTCAAAATCTTTTCCTTTATAATGAACAATAACATTTTCATAAATTTTGAAAATGTGTTTAGAATAATATATATCGGGAATTTTTGATTCACCAATTTTGTTCATTAAAAAATCTTGAACTTTTTCGTTATTATCCTTAATACATAATGAAACCATGTAATCCTCCCCGAATTATTATCTACCATATAACATATATTATTCTAAAAATTTTGTTTTGTTATTTTTTTTCAGTTGGGGACGGTCCTAAATCGAAAAAATTGTCAAATGACAATTTTTTATTCATTGTGTTGAAAATAATATTTGAATAATATATAATTTTATGAAATAGGAAGGATGATAGTT
>CALXZV010000119.1 GCA_944393335.1 uncultured Clostridia bacterium
TGGGAGTAAATAGTTTAAAAATTGAAGGAAGATTAAAGTCAGAGTATTACTTAGCAAGTGTAGTAAATGTGTATAGAACGGCCATAGATGACTATATAAAAGCACCAAATTCTTATGATTATACAAAATACTTAAAAGAATTAGAAAAAACAAAAACAAGAGGACTAACGACTTTCTTCTTCGATGACAAAAATAATAAAGATTTCCAAGAATATGAAGGAAAACAATATAATCCTAATTATGAATATGCAGCTCAGGTTGTAGAATATAATGAAGATAAATCAGTGTTAGCAGTAAAAAATAGGCTTCAAGTTGGAGACAAAATGGAAATAATTATTCCATATAAAATAGAAGTAGAAGAATTCACAATTAATAAAATGTGGAATGATGAAACAGGAGAAGAAATAGAGTACGTTAACCCAGGAAAAGATGGTCAGAAAGTATTAATGCATTTACCAATGAAATGTGAAGAAGGCTGGATAATTAGAAAAAAGAAAGCATAATACTAAAATATTTTGCCAATCATATAAATGAAAGTTCCTAAATATATATTGGAATACAAATAATTTTAGGGGAGGTCAGGCACAATAAAAAAGCTAAAGAATATAATTAAAGTATGAGAAAGAAAAATGTGGATATAAAATAAGATTTTAAACTTAGCAAAAATGCAGTTTTATAATCACATTACTCAAATGGAGGTGTAAAAATGCTAGAACTTACAATCTCTGGATTCTTAGCTTTTTTAGGGAGTGGCCTTTTTGTTCTTGGATACATATCAAATAATAGTCTGTTTCCAGAAAGTTTATCTGCAACTGAAGAAAAAATGTATGTTCAAAAAATGCAGGCTGGAGATGAAGAAGCCAAAAATATTTTAATAGAACATAATTTAAGACTTGTAGCACATGTGTGTAAAAAGTACAATAATACAAATGTAGACCAAGATGATTTAATATCAATAGGATCAATTGGACTAATTAAAGGAATAAACAGCTATAATCCAGAAAAATCTATAAAACTTTCAACATATATTTCAAAATGTATAGATAATGAAATTTTGATGTATTTAAGGTCTAACAAGAAAACAAATTCGGAAGTATACTTAGAAGACCCAATTGGAAAAGATAAAGATGATAATACTGTAAGACTGGGAGAGGTCTTAGAAAACAATGACAAACCAATAGAAGAAGAAGTTGACTTAAAAATGAAAATAAGTAAACTTTATGAGAAAATAAAAAAGGTTTTAAAAAATAGAGAAAGAACAATAATAGAGCTAAGATTTGGACTCAATGGAAAAGAACCAAAAACACAAAAAGAAATTGCAAAAGATATGGGAATATCTCGTTCATATGTTTCAAGGATTGAAACAAAAGCAATTGGAAAACTTGCAAGAGAAATAAAAGAATGATGGTTGTCAATTGGGACGGTTCTGTTTGACACAAATTAGTTCATATTTATTTGCCAAACAGAACCATTCCAATTGATAGCCATTTACATTTTTTGTATATTATGCTAATATATATGTCATAAAAATATAAAAGGAAAGAAATTATGGAAAACTTATCAACTTATTTTATTTTGTTTATAATTTACTCATTTTTAGGATGGGTTGTAGAAGTAATAAATTGCTCAATAGTAGAAAAAAAGGTAGTAAATAGAGGATTTCTAATCAGTCCAATTTGCCCTATATATGGGTGTGGGGCAATATTAATTACATTAGTATTAAGCAATTATAAAGATGACTGGTTTGTTGTATTTTGTATGGCAGTTATATTATGTGGAACTCTTGAATACTTTACAAGTTGGTTAATGGAAAAACTATTTCATGCAAGATGGTGGGATTATAGCCAAAATAAATTTAACATAAATGGAAGAATTTGTTTGGAAACAATGATTCCTTTCGGACTATTAGGATTACTTATTATTTATGTATTAAACCCATTTTTCTATAATTTATTAAGCTATATACCATCAAATGTATCAAATATAATAAGTTTAGTATTGTTTATTATACTAATAGCAGATATGATTATATCATGTAATGTAATTTCAAAAGTTACTTCCACTGTAAAAAAAGTAGCAGCACAAAATAAAAAGGATGACACATATGAAATTACTGCAAAAGCAAGAGAATTACTTAAATCTAACTGGAAAGGTAGAAGATTGCTTGATGCATTCCCTAACATAGAAACTATAAAAGAGAAGGTAAAGAAAGTAGCTAATGATACTGCAGAAAAAGCTGCAGAAAAAGTAAAAAAAGTTGCAAGTGATACTGCAGAAAAAGCAAAAAAGGTTGCAAGTGATACAGCAGAAAAAGCAAAAAAGGTTGCAAGTGATACAGCAGATAAAGGAAAGAAAGCAGTAGAAATAAGCAAAAAAGCAATTGAAAAGGGAAAAGAAGTAGCAAATAAAAAGATAGAAATTAATAAGAAAAATAAAAAAGATGATTAAAAATACTAATTAAAATTGGACAGTATTATAAAAATTATAAGGATAAATATTTGGAAAATATAAATTAGAATTAAAATATAGTAACTAGGTAAAATAATAATATGAAAAATGTATTTATAAATATAATAAGAAAATTAAAAAACTTAAGTCCAAAAGTAAAAATAATAATTGCAATAACAATAATAGTAATTATTGTTTTAATATTGGCACTTACTATTGCCATAATTAATGATAGGCAAAAGCAAAAATATGTAGCCTATGACGGAGAAAATTTAGATGAAGAAAAATATCCAGGATACAAGGTTTTAATAGATGAACTAAAAAGTAAACATCCTAATTGGACCTTTACTCTTTTCTACACAAAGCTAGATTGGAACGAAGTAATTACAAATGAAGGGCACTCAGATACAAGAACCAATCCATTGAATCTTATACCAGATTATATGGAATATCCCGAAAACTGGGTATGTGAAGTAGATAAAGACAAAACTTTTGACAATGGTCATTGGCTATGTGCATCAAACATTGCAATTGCACACCAAATGGATCCAAGAAATATATTAACTGAAGAAAATATATTTCAGTTTAAAGAGTTAAATTATACAGATGGAGTATATACAGTAGAAGGAATGAGTTATATAACTGACAATACATTTTTAGAAGGTGAAAGTATTGCCAATACTTTAATAGAAGCGTGCAAAACAGCAAATTTAGATGCATATTTTGTGGCTTCAAGATTAATTCAAGAGCAAGGAAGAGAAGGAACAAAGCTTTCTAAAGGCTATGAATATAATGGAGTAGTTGTATATAACCCATTTAATATAAAAGCAAGCGGTAATTCTACTGAAGAAATACTAACAAACGCTGCAAAATATGCATATGAACAAGGTTGGTACTCACTAGAAAAAGCATTACTTGGAGGAATAGATTTCGTAAAAGAAGGATATATAAATGTTGGACAAAACACTTTATACTTACAAAAATTTGATGTAGTGAATTTTGACAGAGACGAAGATTTATATGAGCACCAATATATGCAAAACCTTTTTGCACCTGAATCAGAAGCTTCTAATATGAAGGAAATTTACCAAAATGCTCACGCATTAGACGGAAATTATAATTTTATAATTCCTTTATATGAAAATATGCCAA
>CALXZV010000120.1:0-2500 GCA_944393335.1 uncultured Clostridia bacterium
TCTTGTGTACTCTTTTTGTTAGCAATAAATTGAATATCATCTATTAATAAAACATCTATATTTCTATATTTTTCTCTGAATTTTTCTGTGGCTTGGTCACGTAATGCATTAATTAGTTGGTTTGTGAAATTTTCAGATGTAACATATAGAACGTTTGAATTTGGGTTATTCATAAGTATTTGGTTACCTATGGCATGCATTAAGTGAGTTTTGCCTAGACCTACTCCCCCATATATAAAAAATGGGTTATATTTAGCTCCAGGATTATCAGATACTCCTTGTGCAGCAGCTTGTGCAAATTTATTGTTGCTGCCTACTACAAATGTGTCAAATGTATACTTTGGATTAAGTCCAGAATTAATAAACATTTTGTTATTTGCCATATTTGTATTTGAAGGCATTGCTATATCTTCTTCATCTTTTAATTTTATAATTACATTACATTTTTTGTTTGTAATAAAATTGAAAGTATTTGTAAGAAGTGTTAAATACCTAGATTCAATTGTGTCTTTTTGAAATGAATTTGAGGCAACTAAAACAATAACGTTATCTCTAACGCTTTTAAGTTCTAATGGCTGTATCCATGTTTGATATGTAATTACGGTTGTTTCTTCTTTTAGGAGATCTTTTGCTCTGCTCCATAGTTCGTTTAAATTCTCGTTTGACATTAACATTAGCCCCTTATTCTATTCAAAAATACTAATATTTAGAGCAACATAAAAAAGTTATTTAATATCCACAATTTGTACATTAACTGTGGATAACGACTTAAATAACTTTTCTTTTGTGGATTTAAATATTTGTTTTTAAAATGTATACATATAATATCAAAAAATGGCATAAATAGTCAAGCAAAATAATATAAAAATATGAAAAAATTTAAGCCTAATCTATTGACATAATTGGAGTAGTTAGGGTATAATAGGTTGTACGATTGAGAATTAAAATTGCAATAGAATTGGAGGTGCAATATAAATGAAAAGAACATATCAACCAAAAAAGAGACAAGCTCAAAAAGAACATGGATTTATGAAAAGAATGTCTACTAGACAAGGTAGAAACGTATTAAAAGCAAGACGTGCAAAAGGAAGAAAAAAATTAAGTGCGTAAGCTTTTTTGTTGAGGTCACTATGTTTGTGACCTTTTTTAAGGTATTTAAATTATGAAAAGAATAAAAACATTAAAATTAAATTATGAATTTAAAAATGTTTTTAATAAAGGTAAGTTTTACATAGGCAATCAAATAATTGTTTATATTATGAAAAATAGACTAAATGAAAATAGACTTGGTATAGCAATTAGCACAAAAATAGGTAAAGCTCACATTAGAAATAGAGTAAAAAGAGTAATTAGAGCAGCTTACCAAAATAACATTAAAAATACTTTGCAAGGCTATGATATAGTAATTATTTGGAATAAAAAAGCAGATGTTATAGATTTATCTTATCAAATAATTAATAAAGATATGGAAAAAATATTTTTAAATTCAGGAATTAAAAAATGAAAAATATTTTTATAAAATTAATAAATTTCTACCAAAAATGGATATCGCCATTTTTTCAAAGTATAGGGGTTCATTGCAAATACTATCCTAGCTGTTCAGAATACATGAAACAAGCAATTGGAAAGTATGGCCCTTTAAAAGGTGTATTTTTAGGAATTAAAAGATTATTAAAATGTAATCCTTTTTCAAAGGGAGGATATGACCCTCTAAAATGAAGGGAGTTAAATAATGGGTTTTATAGCAAATCTTTTTGGATATGTACTCAACTTTTTATATAATTGGGTACACAACTATGGCTGGGCAATGATTTTGTTTTCAGTACTTTTGCAACTTATATTATTACCTTTATCAATAAAACAACAAAAATCAATGAAAAAATCAGCCAAAATACAGAAAGAAATGAGTAAACTTCAAGTTAAGTATAAAAATAATCCTGAATTACTTAATCAAGAAGTTATGGGCTTATACAAAAAAGAAAAAGTTAGTCCTTTTTCTGGTTGCCTAAGTTCAATAATACAATTAATATTATTCTTATCTGTATTTTACTTAGTAAGTAGACCTCTTACTTATATGCTTAAAGTAGATCCAACTGTTATACAAAATTATGAGCAAGAATTAACAGAAAGTGGAGAATCTTCATCTTATCCAGAAATGAAGATAATTGAAGAAAAAGCAGCAGAAGATGAAAGCGTATATATTAATATGGATTTCTTAGGTTTAGACTTAAGTAAAGTTCCAATGCAAAATTTAAGTGATATTAAAGTATTAGTAATACCAATTATTTATGTAATTACTACTTTTGTTAATATGAGGCTAATTTCAAATATGAATAAGACAAAAGAGCAAAGAGAAAAAGAAAAGGAAGATAAAAAACGAAAAAAGCAAAAAAATGCTCTTACGGACGGAAGTCAAGAAGATTCTATGGAAGAACAACTTGAAAGTATGCAACAAATGACAAATAGTATGAATTATATGATGCCAATTATGTCTATAGCT
>CALXZV010000121.1 GCA_944393335.1 uncultured Clostridia bacterium
TTAAGTTTTTTAAATTATTTATCATTATAAATTTGCTATTTATCTTAATATTTTATTTATTTCCTCTTCGCTAATGCTACCATGTCTAAGAATAACAGGTTTATCTCCATCAATTTTGACAATAGTTGAGCCAATGCCAAGTTTGCTAGGTCCACCATTTATATAATAATCTACTTTATCTCCAAAATCTTTTATAATATCCTGAATATTTGTACCAGAAGGTTTGCCAGATATATTAGCACTAGGTGTTGCAATAGGTACATTTGCATATTCTATAAGCTTTCTAGCAATTATATTATCAGGCATTCTTATTCCAACAGTGTTTGTATTATTTGTTAAATTATTGGGTACACAATTATTTTTCTTTAAAATGATTGTAAGAGGGCCCGGAAAAAATGTTTCCATTATTTTATATTCCATATCAGAAATATTTTCAGTAACTGCCCTAACCATTTCCAAACTAGATACCAACAAGCTTATGGGCTTGTTTAATGGCCTTTGTTTAACCTCATATAATTTAGTAATTGCTTTACTATCTAATCCATTTGTACCAATGCCATATACCGTTTCTGTTGGAAATACTACAATTCCACCTTGTTTTATTATATTTGCTACTTCTTGCAATTTTTTATCATCTATATCATTTTTACAATCTAAATAATTAATCATTTTCAAAATCCTTTCATACTTCTTCAAAAACTTATATTAAAGCACAAAAATAAAGTTCTTTCAAATATTGTTATGCAATATATTTTACCATATTTTTTACTAATTTTAAATAGATTAAATATATGTTCTTTAAAGATTAAAGCTATAATATTTCATTATAACATATAAAGTTGCGTGAAATTTTTCTTTCAAATCTATTTATTTTTAAGTTTTATTATTATATAATACCTTATAAAATAAAGAAAGAATATGCTTTAATTGCAATTTAATAATTACAAAACATGCATATATGAGGTGAACCTATGATAAATACAGAAAACAACCCAGAATATTTGAATTCATTTTTACAATATCAATTAGCATATAAACGTAAATCGCCAGAATCAGTTAATCAATACAACTGTGATTTAACAATGTTTTTAAGATATATGAAATATCATTTTGGCTTAACAAAAGAAAAAGAATTTAATCAAATACAAATAAAAGATTTTTCTTTAGATGAACTATCTAAAATACAAGAAGAAGATATTCACTCTTTTGTTTCATACCTTTCTATTAATCGTAGATGCGGTCCTGCTACTTGCGCAAGAAAAATTTCTACTATTAGAATATTTTTTAAATATTTAACTATCACATCAAAAATGTTAAAAAATAACCCTGCACAAAACTTAGAAACACCAAAGCTAAACAAAAGATTGCCTAGATATTTAACATTAGAAGATAGTCAAAAGCTTTTAGATAAAACGTTTGAAGATGAAGAAAACAAAAATAAAGAAAGAGATTTTGCTATAATTACCCTATTTTTAAATTGTGGACTTCGTTTATCTGAACTTGTAGGAATAAATATTGCAGATATTAAGTTTGATGATCAAAAGATGACTGTAATTGGTAAAGGTAACAAGGAACGTTCTATTTATCTAAATAAAGCTTGCATTGATGCAATTAAATCTTATTTAGATGTTAGACCTAAAGAGGGTGTTAAAAAAGATAGTAAAAATTCAGACAAATCTCTATTCTTAAGTAGTTATAGGCAAAGAATTAGTAAACGCACAGTTGAAAACGTTGTTGCAAAAGAATTGCAAAAAGCTGGCTTAGACACCACCAAGTATTCAACTCACAAGCTAAGACATACTGCTGCAACTTTAATGTATAAGTATGGCAATGTTGATATAAGGGCTTTGCAAGAGCTTTTGGGACATCAAAGCATATCCACAACTGAAATATATACACATGTTGATAACGAGCAGGTTAGAAATGCTGTAGAGAGCAACCCACTTGCTAAATTTGAGGCAAAATAAATTAATTATTTTTTTAAATCTAAACTATTCTCTTTTTATTATGTCAATTCATATTATAATAGTAAAGTTACATTACATATACAACTTTATAAATTATATTTTAATGTAGCTTACAATAAAATTTTCAAAAAGGAGGTATATGAAATTTAAAGATTTAAAAATTGGTTTTGCCTTAACAGGTTCTTTTTGCACTTTTTCTAAGACCATTCCAAAAATAAAAGAACTTGTTAAAGAAGGAGCTGAAGTCATCCCTATTATGTCATATAATGCATATGAATTAGATACCAAATTTGGTAAAGCTGAAGACTTTATAGCTCAGATTGAAGAAATTACTGGAAAGAAAATTATCCATACTATACAAGGAGCTGAACCCATTGGTCCAAAGAAAATGACTGATATAATGATAATTGCTCCTGCAACAGGAAATACTATAGCAAAACTTGCAAACGGTATTACGGACACTCCTGTTACTATGGCTGCAAAATCTCATTTAAGAAATGAGAACCCTTTAATTATAGCCATTTCTACCAATGATGCATTAAGTGGTAGTGCAAAAAACATAGGTACATTGTTAAACAGAAGAAATTATTATTTTGTTCCATTTAGACAAGATAACCCTATTACTAAACCTAGATCAATTGTTTTTGATGAAGATTACATTATTAAAACAATTGAATATGCTTTAAATGGAGAACAAATCGAGCCAATAATTTTGTGACTGTAATTAAATTCACAATATTTGTTCTTGACAAGAGAAATATATATTGTGAATGCATAATTAGCAAAATAAAAGTGGGACCTATTTCCCACTTTTTGCTTCTTTATATTCTTTTTTAATTTCTTTTTCAAGTTTATCAAACTTGCCTACTCTTGAGATAATAGAAATATCTTCAAATATTGAAATAAGTTCAACAATCATAAGAATTGCTCCGCATACTCTTGTAAGCAAGTCTAAAGATTCAACTGGATTAAATAACACTATCATTCCAAATAATCCTGTTAAAATTGATAATGCTAGTAATACACCCCAATGACTGTCGTAAATATCTCTTATGTTCATAGATATTTGAAGTTTGAAAATACTATCTACTATTATCCAAATTCCTAGTATTATTGGTAATAAATAACTTACATTATAATAATTAATCATTAAAACGAATCCTAATATAATGTAAATAATTGCTTGTACTAATTCACTACTAAAAAATCTGTAATCATTTTTAATAGAAAAGTATGAAACTAAATGAACTAAACCATCAAGCACAAGTATAACTCCAAATACAATCATAAGTACATTTATTGTACTTATCGGTCTAGTAAACATAAATAATCCAAATACTAATAATACAATTGAAAGCACAATTGAATTTCTGCCAAGTTTTCTAATGTATTTTTCCATAAATAAATCCTCCTTTGTTTTTATATTTACGCGTAAAAATTTAGCATAAATTTTATACATATATATTAACACAACACAATATTTTTGTGAAGTAATTATTAAAATATTTTTAATAGTATGTGAATTTTAAGTAAAAATGTCCCGTTTTTGTTTTTGAATTTTTAGTAAAAATGTCTCGAAATTTTTGTACTTTA
>CALXZV010000122.1 GCA_944393335.1 uncultured Clostridia bacterium
TCAATAATTATTAGTCCCAAATTTACAGCTGGTGCAAAAATTGCAGACCTTGCTCCAATTATTATTTTAGCTTTTCCAACTTTTATTTTATTCCATTGGTCATATCTTTCCCCTATAGATAGTTTACTATGTAAAACTGCAATTTGTTCTTCTCCAAATCTTGCAATAAATCTATCCACAGTTTGAGGTGTTAGTGAAATTTCTGGCACTAACATTATGCTACTTTTATTTTCTTTTAAAGCTTTTTCAATTAACTGCAAATATATTTCTGTTTTTCCTGAACCAGTTACACCATAAAGCAAATACTCGCCACTATCTTTAATTTTTGAAATGGCTGTTTGCTGTTCATCTGTAAGTTTTAAATCATAAGTTTTGCTTTCTACTTTGTGCATAAATGGATTTCTTTCTACCTTTTGCTCATTTATTTCTAAATATCCATTTTTGACTAAAGTGTTTACTATACTTCTTGTTCCATCAGTAAAAATTTCTATGTCCTGCATAGTTGCTGAATCATTTCTCATTAAAAAATCTAATATATTTTTTTGCTTTTCAGATTTTATTTTTCCAGTTTCTATATCTTCTTCAATTTCATCTTTATCTTTAGCTAAATATATTAGATTTATAGTTCTATCTTTAACTCTGGTTTCAATGTTTTTGCTTGTTGTACCCGGAGCAAGCATTAATCTTAAACAATCTGAAACATTGCAAATATATCTTTTAGCCATCCACTTTGCTAAGTTTATGTACTCTTCTTTTATGCTTGCATCTTGCACATTTAAGATTGGTTTTATTTTATAGTTTGACTTTTCTTTAATGCCAATAACTATGCCTTCTTCAGGCGTTTTTTTATTTCCAAATGGCACAAAAACTCTACTACCTACTTTTACATTTAAGTTTTCAGGTATTTCATAATCAAATATTCTGTTAAGTGTTTTTACTGTTGATTCTATTATAATTTCTGCGACCATTCTTGCTCCTTTTATTTACTTTTTTCAGTTGCTTTTTTTCCAATTATTTATTCTGATTTTTGCAAGCTTTTAGCACATTGCTCATTAGCATTGCTATTGTCATTGGTCCTACTCCACCAGGTACTGGAGTAATAAAAGATGCCTTTTTAGAAACATTTTCAAAGTCTACATCTCCGCAAAGTTTACCTTCATCATTTCTATTCATTCCAACATCTATAATAACTACTCCGTCTTTTACCATATCAGCAGTTACTGTATTTCTTTTACCAACTGCAGAAATAACTATATCTGCATCTTTCAATTCTTTTTTTAGCTCTCTTGTTCTTGAATGACAAATAGTTACCGTGGCATTTTTTGAAAGCATACATAATGCCATTGGCTTACCTACAATATTGCTTCTTCCTATAATAGCAACTTTTTCACCTTCTGTTTTAATATTGTATTTTTCAAGCATTGTTACAATTCCTAGTGGTGTGCAAGGTATAAAGCCATCTTGACCTATGCACAAGTTTCCCACATTTTGTGGATTAAAACCGTCTACATCTTTTTCAGGGCTTATTTTATTAAATGCTTTTTGAATGTTTAATGGTTTTGGAATAGGACTTTGAAGTAATATGCCATTTACATTTTTATCATTATTTAATTTATCTATTAAATCTAAAAGTTCTTGCTCACTTGTTGTACTTGGAAGCAAATATTCTTTAAATTCTATTCCTATTTCTTCACAAGCCTTGCTTTTGTTTCTAACATAAACTTTTGATGCATCATTATCTCCCACCATTATTACTGCTAAATGTGGTGTTATTCCTTTTTCTTTTAATTTTTCTGCCTCAACTTTTAGCTCTGTTCTTATGTTTTTTGCTAAATTTTTTCCATCAATTATCGTTGCCATTTTTATTCTCCTTTTTATTCGTTTTAATTATTTGCTTTATTTGTTATTCCTGTGTTACTATTTTAATTTTAAGGATTTTTAAATTTATTTTCTTAATTTCAAATGTATTTTATCACAAAAGAATTAAATTGTGTAGGTGATTTTTAATAAAAAAATAAGTATAAAGTTTTTAGGCTTTATACTTACTTGATTGATTTTATTTTTTTAAAGATATATGATTGGTCGGCATGATGATGATGAGTCCTGAACTTGTGGCTCTGTCCAAGACCTATAATCTGTTCCACGCTCAGTTGATGCATAATTACTTGAACGATTACTGCAAAAATCTTCTGGGTCACTATATGTTTCTGTAGTATATTCTGAAACATTTCCTGCCATATCATATATATTGCATCTTACGTCTTTTGCTTCATCTCCTTCGTCAAGATTATAATCTAATATACTTTCTCCACACTTTTGAACTGCTCTAGCAGTATTTCTTCCTTTTTGTTTTGAATAATTATTATCTCCACTAAATGTTTGTATAAACAATATAGCAGTATCCCAAGTATAACTATTTATTAAATCACTTTCAAAGTTACTGCTATCATAAAGCGATTGGCATAAAACAGACTTTCTAGCTTGAGTTATATAATTATATGGATATATTCCACTTTTACATGCAGCAGGATTATCATCACTTGTTGAACTAGTCCTATTTACTCCTGTTGCATCACCCAATTCATATCGTCCCAAATAATATCCACCGCTAGTTAATGTTTTTGTTACAAAATCCTCTAAATCTTTTGCAACTTTATTTCCGGAAGAAGTACTTGCTAATTCTCTAAAATATGATCCATTTGAAGTTGTTATTCTTATACTACTTGATGTATCGCTCCAATTTTCTGCAGATTGAACTAATTTTTCTTTTCCATCACTTGCAAAAGTATATCTTCCAAGTGTTATTGTTGTTATATTACCATCATTATCAGTTATTACATTTCCAATAGGCACCCACACAAATTGGCTTCCTTTAGTATCTTCTGTTGCTCCTTCTGCACTAACATCTTCTATTACTACTCCTCCAGTAACCGCAGTTGCTGAATCTGATGCTATCTTAAAGCCTGCTGGCACTTTTACTCTATTGCCATAGTCATCTATTAGTGTTGTATTTTCTTCAAATGTTTTTTGAGCTGCTTTTGCATGAGCAACTGTTACTATTTTTGTTCCAGTTATTTTTTTGCCTTTTACATATGCTGTTTCTCCCCACAATATGTCTTCTGGTAAAGCTGTTGCATCAAAAGTGTTTAGGCTTTCTAATGTACCAGTTACTCCTCCAATTGTTATACCTTCTTTTATGTATCCTGCCACTAGATTTGAATTTGCATTAGCTGTAGTTGCTGAATAGCTTTTGCTACCCACATTGTTATTTATAACATTT
This sequence comes from uncultured Clostridia bacterium, assembly GCA_944393335.1. GTDB lineage: Bacteria > Bacillota > Clostridia > TANB77 > CAG-508 > CAG-793. Next base: position 3,281 of record CALXZV010000122.1, read on the forward strand.
GTTGTAATAACTATCGCTAATATAATGGCCACTAAGATTATTGCTATTCCACCAATTAACTTTTGCTTACTGCTTAGTTTTTTCATATAAATCTCTTCTCCCTTCTCGTTTTTATTTTTGTCAATTAACATTTCTCCAATTTTCATTAAGCACGCAAAAAAACTATGCCTCTTAGACATTTTGCATTCGTCTAAAAAGCATAGTTTTTATTCTATGTTCACATAAACTTGCTAACAAAAGTCAATAGATTTTTCAAAAAAAA
>CALXZV010000123.1 GCA_944393335.1 uncultured Clostridia bacterium
TAATATAAAAATATACTAAAAATCTGCTTACTATCAATGTTTTTCGTGAAAATGTAAAAAAATCCCGAAACTTAAATGATTTATCTTTTTGCTCTCTGACTTTTAAATTTCTCAATAGCAAAAATTTGTCCTTTCCCTATTGAAAAATTTTACTTTTCCATATATAATGTAGGTGAAATCAGAGTCGTTTATTCAATATAAAAACTACTTTGATTTACAAATACTCGTTCAATAGAAAGGAGAATTTTTATGAATTTAAATATTACAGGAAAGGATTTTGAACTAACAGATTCTATTAAAAGTTACATTACTGAAAAAGTTGGAAAATTAGAAAAATACTTTGGTAGTGATTTTGATGCTGTTGCTACTTTAAAAATAGAAGGAAATAATCAAGTAGCTGAAATTAGGGTTAATATAGCAAGTGAAACTTTTAAAGCTGCAACTGCTAGCAAAGACTTATATGCTTCAGTTGACAAAGATATAGAAATACTTGAAGGACAAATTAGAAAAAGCAAAACTAAAAAGGATAAACAAAATATGCTTGAAACAATTAGAATGAACAATCAAGTAAATTCAGAAAGTACTGATGAAGATGGTGAAATTATTAAAACTATTTTCTATAGCATTAAGCCTCTTACAGCAGAAGATGCTAAATTAGTTCTTGAAGGAGATGCTAAGAATAAGTTTTTACCATTTATCAATGTTGAAACAAATCAAGTAAATGTTATATATAAATTAAAAGATGGCAAGAATTTTGGTATTCTAGAGCCAGAAAATTAGTGTATTATAAAGGGGAAGATTGTATCTTCTCTTTTATTGTGTCTTAGATTTTTTATCATGCACTATTCTTCTATATGTTTTATTCGCATCAATAAAATTATATGTATTAAATAATCGGAGGTAATTATGCAAAAATACGATGTAATAGTTGTTGGTATGGGACCAAGTTCAGTTTTTCTAGCTTATGAACTTGTTAAATTAAATAAAGCTAAAAATATTTTACTCATTGAAGAAGGTAAAAAAGTAGAGAACAGAGTATGCCCTATCGAAAAAACAGGTAAATGTATTAAGTGCAAGCCTTTTTGCAACATTACCAGTGGCTTCTCTGGAGCAGGTGCTTTTTCTGATGGTAAGCTTTCATTGTACAATCCAGAAGATGATGATATTTATATTGGTGGAGAACTTCACGAATACATAGGTGTTGATGAAACTAAAAAATTAATTGATTATACAGATAGTATTTATTTAAGTTTTGGTGCAGATACTAATTTGAAAGGCGTTGATTATAAAGAAGAAGTTAGCAAAATTTATAAAAAAGCTAAAAAAGAAAATCTAAATTTAATTAGTATTCCAATAAGACATTTAGGGACTGAAAAAAGTCACGAATTATATGGAAAACTTGAAAACTATCTAAGAGATAATAATGTAAATATGATGTTTGAAACTATTGTTGCCGATCTAATTATTGAAGATAATAAAGTAAAAGGTGTTAAAGTAAAATCTTCAAAAGATATAGACAATGATGTAGATTTAGAAAATATTTATTCAGATAATGTTGTTTTAGCTGTTGGTAGAAAAGGAGCAAATTGGCTTACTAATATTTGTGATAAACATAATATTAAAACTAACCCTGGTGTTGTAGACATAGGAATTAGATATGAGCTTCCTGATGAAATTATGAAAGATATTAATAAGTATATGTATGAAGGCAAATTTATTGGCAGACCTGAACCTTTTAGAGATAAAGTTAGAACTTTCTGTCAAAATCCTAGTGGCTTTGTTTCTACTGAGGTTTATGATAATGATTTAACTTTGGTTAATGGACATTCTTACAAAGATAAAAAAAGTACTAATACAAATTTAGCCATACTTGTATCTCATCATTTTAATTATCCTTTTGATAAACCAATTGAATATGGAAGGAATGTCGCTAAAAATTTAAATGAATTAGGCAATGGAAATGTTGTTGTTCAAAGACTTGGTGATATTTATAGAGGTAAACGTACATGGCCTGAAGAATTAGAAAATAACAAAGTCGAGCCTACTTTGAAGGCTGCCGTTGCTGGTGATATTACTTTTGCGTTAGGATACAGGACAATGACTGATATTCTTCAATTTATACGTGAAATGGATAAGGTCGTTGAAGGATTTGCTGACCCAAGTAATTTACTTTATGGTCCTGAAATTAAATTTTACAGTAACAAAGTGGATATTGATAAGAACTTTGAAACAAGTGTGTCAGGCTTGTATTCAATTGGTGATGGTGGTGGTTTAACTCGTGGTCTTATGATGGCATCTTGTTCTGGTGTTCATTTAGCTAGGGTTTTAGCAGAAACAAAAATAAAATGATTCTAGCTAGAGTTTTGGCGGAGACAAAGTTAATATAATTTCGATAAGAGTTAAAAACTCAGTTAAATAATTTCTCATATTCAAAAATAAAAACACCCTTAGATTGGGTGTTTTATTTATTTTTTAACTAAATATTTTTGCAACTATGTATCCGCAAATTATTCTGCTTTTTTAGTTGTCTTTTTTGTTGTAGCTTTTTTTGGAGCTTCTTTTTCTTCAGTAGCTTCAACCTTTGCCTCAGCTTTCTTTGCTGGAGCTTTTTTAGCATCAGCTTTTACAGCTAATTTGCTTTCAAGTCTTGATTTTTTTCTTGAAGCTGCATTTTTAGAAATAACTCCTTTTGAGCAAGCACTATCTATTTTACTTTTTGCTTTAGATAATAATTCTACAGCTTCTTTATCTCCATTGTTGTTAGCTGTTTCATATTTCTTTATAGCTGTTTTGCATTCTGATTTTATCATATTATTTCTTTTTGTTTTTGTTTCTGCAACTTTAACTCTCTTTATAGCTGATTTGATATTTGGCATGTTTTGCACCTCCCTTTAGTGTATTAAACTATAACATATGATATTATATCATGATTTTTCACATATGGCAAGGGGTTTGGAGAAAAAAAGTTACCAAAAAGAAGATACTAATATGTAATTAGTACCTTCTTTCTATTATAAATATTTCATTCACAAAGTTAAGTTTTAACTAAACTATCTTAATTGAGATTCAGCTTGTTGGATTAATTTCTTAACCATGTTTCCGCCTATTCTACCAGCGTCTCTTGCAGATATATTTCCATTATAACCATCTTTTAATGAAACACCAACTTCGTTAGCTACTTCATATTTGAATTTGTTAAGAGCATCTGCTGCTTCTGGAACTGCCTTGTAATTGCTGTTTGAGTTTGCCATTACGTTCACCTCCTAAAAGTTTTTGTTGAAAAGTATGTTTTCCTTTTCAATATATATGATGCGCATTTATTTACTTTTTAAACTGGTAATTTGTGGCGGTTTTGGTTTTTGTTTCTTTTTTTACATTTCAATAATTGTTCATTATTTTTATTATGCTTAATTTTCAAAAATTTAGCCATAAATTATATAAATAATTTATGGCTTTTGATTATTTTTTTAATTCTTCTATAAACATTTCATTTAGCATTTTTGGATTTGCTTTTCCTT
>CALXZV010000124.1 GCA_944393335.1 uncultured Clostridia bacterium
CTTTGGCAATAGTGTGCCATAGAGTATCCGCCGAGTATTTCGATAAACTCTATCCTCGTCAACAGCAATTTAAACTTTGCTAATAATTAATTGATAGGCAAGCCTTTTAAATTAGCTGTCCAGGCGCTAAATATTAATATTAAAGTTACTTTTGGATTTATTATGAACCTTTATGCATAATAGAGTAACCTTAAAAACTAAGAAACCTAATATAGTTTATACAACAAAATAAATAAAAGTGCAAGTACTTTGGCAATTTAACTTGTGCAATTTCATTGAATAGTTTAACGTATGAGATTTGTTTAATTTGATTTTTATAAAAAAATGTGTTAGGGTATAAAAAACATTAAGTTAAGTTATAGAGATATTAAGATTAATTATTGGGAGAACAAGATGTTTTACAAAATTTATGATTTTGAAATAGGAAAATTAGCAATATGCGAAGAAAATGAAAAAATAGTAAAAGTGCAATTACTAAAAAATAATAATTTGGCAGAGATAAAATCAATTCAAGGAAAGAAAAATAGAGGAGTAAGTAAAGAATTATTAGATACTATGTTTTGCGATAAAAATTGCATAAAAAAAGAAACAGAACTAATAAAAAATGCAAAAAATCAACTAGATGAGTACTTTGAAGGTATGCGAAAAGAATTTGATATTCCAATAAAGCTAGAAGGCACAGATTTTCAAATAAAAGTATGGAAAGAACTTTTAAAAATACCATATGGAGAAACTTGTACGTATTTGGATATAGCAAAGCACATAGGAAATCCAAAAGCATATAGAGCGGTTGGAATGGCAAATAATAAAAATAAAATAATGATAATTATTCCTTGTCATAGAGTAATTGGGAGCAATAAAAAGTTAGTTGGATATGCAGGAGGCTTAGATGTTAAAGAAAAACTGCTTAAGCTTGAAAAAGAAAATGTGTGATTTTAAAAAAGTAAAACAAAAGCTTAGGAAAATTTGATACTAAAAAAGTTTAGAGTAAAACTTTGCAGAAGGGAATGTAATTTAATGAATAAAAATAATCTCCATGTAGCAATGCAAAATGTAATAGAAAATAAAGAGCAAAATTTTGAAATATTTTACAAAGAATGTAAAGATTATGCTTTCAAAATAGCTTTTTGTATTATAAAAAATAAAGAAGACAGTGAAGATATTGTGCAAAATTTATTTTTAAAAATATATAAATTACCAAAAGAAAAGCTACCCACAAAAAATGAAGCTTCTTGGTTATATTCAGTTGTAAAAAACGAAACTTTAAATTATATAAAACAAAAAAGAAAAGATATAAATATAGATGATCTTCAAATTTACAAAGATGATGAAGGAATTTCAAACTTAATTAATGAAGCTAGCTACAAAGAATTAATGAAAAAGTTAAATTCAGAAGAAGAGCTTATAGTAAAGTTAAAAACAGAGTCAAATTTTACATTTAAAGAAATAGCTAAAATACTAGGCAAAAATGAAAATACTGTTAAATGGAAATATTACTCGGCTATTCATACATTAAAACTATTTATAACAAATTTGTGCTTATTTGCAATATGTTTGAGTGTTGTAAAATTATTGGATAAAAATGTGTGTGAGGAACAAAATAGTTCACAAAGTAATGAAATGGATTGGACAGATAGCTTTATTAAAAATACAACAATTACAGATTCAGCGATTACAGAAGATGAAAAACAAGAATATGAAAACAATATTAATGAGAGTCAAAATAGTGAAGACTTAAACGAGACCACGCGAACAGTAGAAAATGCTAGTTTAAATACAACTACAAAGTTGCCACTTTATTTTTTATCAATATTATTTTTAGTATTTGCTATTATATTTTTAATAAAATTTGTAAAATACCAACTAAAACGTAAAAATAAATTGTCTAAATAGTAGATTATTAAAACAGATAACAAGATTAGAAGAAAAATAAATTCTAAAGAATTAAAGATGGTAAAAAAGTTTTAATAAATTTATTTTTAGGGGGTACTTATGAAAAACAAAATTTTAATAGGAATTGTTATATTTATTGCTTTAGCTGTGGCTGTAGGATTAGTGGTTCTTAGCTTAAGAGGTTTTAAAAATGATGAAAAAGTAGCAAATTATAATGGCGTGGAAACTAATTATAATACTGTGAAAAATAATGAAGTTGGCAATAATGTTACAGAAAATCAAATTGATACCAAAAATGCAAGTTTAGAAGAACTACCACAAAGTTATACTATTGAGCAGGCTATAAAAGACGGAAGTTTTACAATTATGCCACACGCAGTTTATAATAAAGAATATTTAGATGATTTTATAGAAAAAACTAAATATGATGCCAAAAATAGAGTTGCGAGTTCGATTAGAATTGCGACAACAACCATAGAAGGGCAGCTGATTTTATATGATTTGAGTTTTGATGGAGAAAATTATATTTTAAAAAGAGATTTGACACGAGATGAATATAGTGCAAATGAAGATAGAATTATTGAAACAAACAGTGATATTCCGGAAAATATATATACAATAAATTTAAAACAAAGTGAAAATTCTGTTAATTTAGAACTCGATTTAGTTGCTGAAATCAATCAAAATGATAACGGAAAAAATTATGAAGATATATTTATAGTTTCCTATCCTTCAAATGCTACTATATACCCAGTTGCCCCTGAATTTAGAGCAGAAGTTTTGGAAGTATTAGACAATGTAATGTGGATTAAACCAATAGAAAATGGAGAAGGATTGGGAGATAAATTATTAATTAATACCCAAGGAAAAGATTTTAAAGTAGGAGACACTGTAAGAGTAATTTATACAGGTTTAATTAGAGATACATATCCAGCTCAAATAGATGTAATAAGTGTAGAAAAGTTTGAAATTTATAATTAATTCCTCCTCAATAAAAATTTAATATGCAAAGGAAATAGATGTTGATAATTTTCAACGTCTATTATTTTTATTAATATGAAAAAAATTATTTTGTGTTCATCCAAATACAAATTATAAGCTAGGTGCACATATTTATTGAAATTTATGTAATTTTTTGATACAATATAAATGTGTGTAAGAGAAAAAATATTAATTTTCGATTGGGGACGGTCCTAAAACGAAAATTTTCGATTTAGGACCGTCCCCAACTGAAAAAATTGAAGGAAAAGAAATGTTTAACATAGAAGAAGAATTAAAAAAATTACCTAATAAACCAGGCGTGTATATAATGCACGATAAAAACGATAAAATAATATATGTTGGTAAGGCTATTAATTTAAAGAGAAGGGTTACATCGTATTTTAGAAAAACTAAAAAGACTCAAAGAATACTTAATATGGTTGCTTTAATAGACCATTTTGAGTATATTGTTTGTGATAATGAAGCGGAGGCTTTAGTTTTAGAGTGTAACCTTATTAAAAAGAATATGCCTAAATTTAACGTGCTTTTAAAAGATGACAAAACATATCCATATATAAAAATAAATGTTAAAGCAGATTTTCCTGATGTATATATGACGAGAAGAGTGCTTAATGATGG
>CALXZV010000125.1 GCA_944393335.1 uncultured Clostridia bacterium
AATATTGTTAGGATTTGTTTTTATCTCTATTCCATATTCATATTCTATTGGAAAATCGCATAAATGCTCCGCACTTTTCCAGTCTTTTTTTATTTCTTTTGTGTCAACAAGTTTATTGTAATGAGTCGAGTTTGAGTCATCTACCCAATACATGGTTGGAGTTATTTGTGTATAGTTATCTATATTAAACTCTGCTTTTACTTTTTCTTTGTTGCCAAAGCCAAATATTTTTCCTAATTTGAATGTTCCTATTGGAGTTTTTCCGTCTCCTTCAACTTTATTGTCTGTTATTCCGTTTTTGCCTATATATGCTTTTGAAGAAAGTTTCTCTTTGCAATCTACTTTTAGGATTAAATTTGCTTTAGAATCGTTTAAACATTCTACAATAATCTCACTTTTCATAAAGCCTCCACTTTCTATTTAATATTTTTTTACCTTTTTATCACATTTTTTACATCTACTTATTCCTCAATGTCTCTCTGAGTACTAATTGTATCTCTTCCTTCTTGAATTTTATCTAAAGTCTCTTTGCTTATTGTAGGGCTTACTGATACTTTTAAACTATCTAAGTAATTTTCTTTTGGTTCCATTATGTGATTTAATTCCATTAATTCTTTAGTTGGCATTTGCCTGCTAATGTTATCTAAGTCAAAAGAAAAGTTTATTAATTGTTTTGCTTCTCTATTTCTTAAGTATTTTGGATTTAAGTCCATATAAAATTGATTACTTAATCTTGCTCTATCAAGTGCATCAGCATCTTTTAATACTCCCATATAAAACTTAACTTTACTTTGATTTTCGCTTGCAATATTATATTTATGCATAATTTTATCACTATCCAAATCTCGTCCTTCATGTGCTTCTACAATAGCATAAAGCATATTTCTATCTTCTTTTGTATATTCTTCCCCGTCTTCAAAGTAGAGTTTCATTTCTCGTAATTTTCTAACACTGTTTTTTGCATGTGGTCCTATATCTGCAATTCTTCCTATATCATGATAATAGCATGCAGTAAGTAGTATATCTACCATTTTTTCATCGAAATTCATGCCTGAGTTTTGTAAAATTTCAGATGCAAGAATTGCCACTTTTCTACTATGATTGATTCCATGTCTTTGACTTTTATATAGTTTGCCCATATCTATTGATTTTTCCTTTTGTTTTGCATATTGATAAAAGCTACTTCCTAATAATTCACTAAAAGTTTGAGCTGAGTCTTTTTGATAAATCCCTTGTTGGTTTAAGCCTACAATTGTATTAAAATAAGCTTTACTAGATATTGGTCTAGTAGTTGAAATTGTTCCATTTGAGATACCATTTACTAGTTCTACAAGCCTATTTGTTTTAAATTCTTTTGGTTCTAGCGTTTTTAATTCAAATTTATTAATGCCTTTTTCTTTTTGTCCTTGTGGTAGAGCTTGCATTTTTCCATTTTTTATATTTGAAAACCATGTCATAAATCTTTTTCCTAACTTTTTAATTGCTCCCATTGACATTTCATTTTCGATTCCAACAACGTGAGTGACAGATGATGCTAAGTCTAATATGGGAATATATCCTAACCTTTTTCTTTCTTGTTTTATAACTTCCAAGCATTCTTTACTTGGTATATAATTATGAAATTTTCCACCCGGAATAGCTATAGGTTTATCGCCAGATAGTACCATATCTGTAACTTCTTCCATTTCTTCTTTTGTTCTTTCTCTTAAGCAAAGTCTTTTCTTTCCTGTTTTGTCTGGCAAATAGTCTATAACAATTTCTTTTACCTCAGCTTGTTCTGGTTTTAAAATGCATCCACCTTCTGCAACTATTGCGTCATCTTGCACTCTCATTTTATAACCTGACAAATCATTTTCCTTTGCATTAATCTTAACTGCATACAATATTTGGTCTGGATGCAATAATAAATTATTCCATGCTCCTTCAGAAAGATTTTTAAAATAATTATCCATACTTGGAATTCCTGCAAATAAAAATGCTGCTGGTACTCCATATGAAACTATAGCATTTTTTGAAGGATTGATTTTTCCACTTTCTATTATTTTATTAGCTGTTTCCAAGTCTTTGGTAAAATGGTACATTCCATTTTCTTCTATATATTTTGCTGTTTGTTCATTTAAGTTTGTCCTTAATGTTTTTAAAATGGATGATATTAATCCTGTTGGTAAGATCAGCAATAAATTTTTTAAAATCATTTGGTATTTCCTCTTTTCTATTATTTTAGAAATGTTCTTATTATAACAACTTATTTTTTCGTTCCATATTATGGTGGAAAAGAAAAATTCAATAAAGTTTTACTATATGAATTTTCAAATATTTCATTTTAAAATTATAATAGTTTTCTTAATTTTTATTTTATAGAATAATTTTATATTTGCTAAATAAGTTTGTCAAGTTTACATATATTTGAGTTTCGGGATTTTTTAAAAATTATTTCTGACTCCAGGATAAAGACATGAAATATTTTAAAAAATTTCATGTAAAGCACTCATATCAATATATGCAAGAATTAATTTTGTGAAAAATACGATTCAAGTTCTCGTAGATTTTCCTTGCTCAATGGTTGGGGTCTTCCGAAAAGATGAACCGGTGCTCACCTGCGTCCAGTTTTCTTGCGAGCTTTGGGATGATTTGCGTTACAGCAAATTCAACCTCGTTATTTCTCCTTCATTTTTAGCACTGCCACACACTCTATATGTGAACTATAACAGAAGTTATCTACAGGCGTAATACTGTTTATTTTGTAAACATCTTCTAATACCTGTAAATCTCTCATTAAAGTTGCTGAGTTACAGCTTACATAAACAAGTCTATCCAATTTCAAATTGCATAAATTTTGAATTGTTTTGTTATCTAACCCTTTTCTTGGAGGGTCTACTATGACTACACTTGGTTTTACGCCATTATCTAGCATTTTATTGAATGCGACCTCTACATCTCCTTGTATAAATTCTATATTATCTACATTATTAATTTCAGCATTTTGCTTTGCATCTTTTATTGCTTCTTCTACAATCTCAACTCCATAAACCTTTTTAACATATTTAGAAGCAAATATTCCTATTGTTCCAATTCCACAATATAAATCGCATAATATGTCATCTTTTTTTAGCTTTGCACCTTCTATTGCCAAATTATACAATTTTTCTGTTTGAACAGGATTTACTTGATAAAATGAATTTGGAGATATTTTGAATTCATAGTCTCCTAATCTATCTGTTATTGTTCCATCTCCATATACAATAATATTTTTTCTTGATAGTACTACATTTGTTTTTTCTGTATTTACGTTTATTATGATAGTTTTTATTTCAGGAAACTTCTCTATTAATTTTTTTATGCTTAATCCTTTTGTTTTTTCACTTAATAGTTTTTGGCTAGCATTATCTTTTAAACCTTTTAATATGCCATTTTGTGAATTTTCAAATTCTTTAAAAACATTCTTTTCGCCATTTTGTACTAATACAAGCATTATCTCATCTGTTTTGAAACCTTCTCTGACCATTATAT
>CALXZV010000126.1 GCA_944393335.1 uncultured Clostridia bacterium
TAATAAATTATGAAAGAAATTTATTAAAAAGAATATTTCAAATAGAGATAAAAAATTTAATATCAATTGACTTGAATTTAAATTATTATTATAATATCAAAAAAACATAGGAGAGGAAATAAAATTTACTATGGACAAAGATATAGAAAAATACGCAGCAGCTAAAACAATTTTTAGTTTTAATCTTTTAACTAACAAAGCCAAAAGAGAAGATGGAACAATAGATAAAACAAGATTGGACGAATTATTAAAAGAAAAATACGAAAATATAAGACGGGAGTATATTAAAAAGAAAAGAAACATCTCCAGATTTATCTGAAAAAATAGATCATGATTTGCAAGAAATAGAATACTTATATTCTTTAATTAAAGATGAAAATTCTAGAAAAGAATATGATTTTTTAACTAAACAAGAAATATATGCAAAAAGTTTACCTCTAAAACCAGAAGAGGCAAAAACAGGAATTATAAAAAATTATATCTCTAAACCATCTAAAGAAAAAAGGTATCAATTTGAAGTTGCACCAAATGGAGAAAATAAAAAGCAAATTGTAGTTATTCCAAAACGTAATTATCAATATAAAACTCAATTGGGCGTTATAGCCTTTTTAAATGAATATGAAATTGTAAAAAATATTAATGGAATGGAAATGCATTTTGTTGTTACCACGAATACTAGATTTGATGAAATAGATATGCTTTTGCACGAAAGTGAGATACGTACTGAAGAAGAGCGTGAGTATATTAAATTGTTCTATAGTCAAATGTCGGATATACACCTAGCAACTTGCCAAAGAAAATTTGATGGGTATATTGGTACAGTTGAGAAGAATTTAAATGAACCTATATTTGATATGAATGATGAAGATTTAGCTACTACTAAATTAATAAGACAAAAAGAACAAGATTTGGAAAGATAAAGTATATTGGAAATTTTTTTAAATATTACTTGACAAATATATAAAAAAATATTAAAATGTTAGACAAGACTAACAAAAACGTTGAAAGTCATAAGCAATAACATTTTTCGCAGTAAAAATATTGCTAATAAAAATAAAACTTTCAAAAGAAAAGAGGTAAAAATGCTAGAATTAAAACATATAATGTTCGAAAGGGACAATAAAAAAATATTAAATGATATTAATTTAAAGATAGATGCTGGCAAGTTTATTGCAATAACAGGACACAATGGTTCTGGAAAATCAACACTTGCTAAAATAATTATGGGAATAGAAAAGCAAGACAGTGGACAAGTAATATTTGAAGGACAAGACATCACAAACAAAACTATTGATGAAAGAGCAAGGATGGGTATAGGTTTTGCATTCCAACAACCAGTAAAATTCAAAGGTATTACAGTACTTGATTTAATAAGACTTTCTGCAAATAAAAAAATGGATAGAAGAGAAGCTTGCAGAATATTATCTCAAGTTGGTTTATGTGCCAAAGAATATATAGATAGAGAAGTAAATGATTCTTTGTCTGGTGGAGAACTAAAAAGAATTGAAATAGCACTTCTTGCTGTAAGAGGTTCAAAACTTTGTATATTTGATGAACCAGAGGCAGGAATAGATTTGTGGAGTTTTCAAAACTTAATTCAAGTATTTGAAGACATACAATCAAGAAAAAATCGTTCAACTTTGATTATATCTCATCAGGAAAGAATATTAAAAATTGCAGATGAAATAATATTAATGAAAGATGGCGAGATTCAAGAAATAGGAAGACCAGAGGATATTTTAAAAGAAGTAAATGCACAAGTTCCTTGCTGTAAAATACAGTATGATGAGGACAAAGAAAAGATTTAAAAAATAGACGAAAGGAGTTTCGTATAATTTATACGAGAAAAAATAAATGGAAAAAATAGAAGAAAATTTATTAGAAACAATTGCAGGCGATGATGTAAGAACTGGAGCCTACAATATTAGAGAAAACGGAAAAGGCGTTGAAAGACAAGTAACAGAAAATGTAAAAATAGAAACAAAAAAAGATAAATCAGGTATAGATATTTATGTAAAAGAAAATACAAAATTTGATATTGTCCACATACCTGTTATCATTACACAAAGTGGACTTAAAGATGTTGTCTACAATGATTTTTACATTGGAAAGAATGCAAATGTAGTAATTATTGCAGGTTGCGGAATTCATAATGATGAGCATAATGATACACAGCATGATGGTATACATCGTTTCTTTTTAGAAGAAGGCGCAAAAGTTAAATATTATGAAAAGCATTATGGAGAAGGTAAAGGCGATGGAAAAAGAATATTAAACCCAGTAACAGAAGTAGAATTAAAAGAAGGTGCAACCATGGAAATGGAAAGCATTCAAATAAAGGGAGTAGATTCTACTATTAGAGAAACAAAGGGCAAGGTTTATAAAAATGCAAATTTTGTAGTTACTGAAAAAATACTTACACATAAGGACCAATTAGCCAAAACAATATTTGATGTAGACTTAGAAGACAAAGGTGCAAGTGTAAAAGTAACATCACGTTCTGTTGCAACAGAAAATTCAAAACAAGAATTTGTTTCAAAAGTTGTAGGAAATGCAGAATGTTTTGGACATGTTGAATGTGATGCAATTATAAAAGACCATGCAAAAGTAATTTCAACTCCTGAAATAATAGCAAATAATGTAGATGCAAATTTAATACACGAAGCAGCTATCGGAAAAATCGCGGGTGACCAATTAATAAAATTAATGACTTTAGGGCTTACAGAAAAAGAAGCCGAAGATAAAATAATTGAAGGATTTTTGAAATAGAATTAAATAATAATTACAATTTACAGTTTTAATTTGATAATTTTAAATGTAAATCGTGACGAATAATAATCAAATAATAAAAAAATTAATAAATATATTCAAACAAACCATTTGTTTTACATAAACTATAATATAGGAGTGTAAATCAAATGGCTTATTTTTTTAAAAAAGATTTTCCACTATTAATGCAAAATAATATTGCTTATTTAGACAGCGCAGCTACAACACAAAAGCCTATGCAAGTTATAAATGCAATTAGTGAATACTATAAAAATTCGAACGCAAACCCTCATAGAGGAGCGTATAAATTGAGCTTGGAAGCTACAAAAGTGTATGATGAAGCAAGAAAAAAGGTTGCCAAGTTTATAAATGCCAAAAGCGAAAAGCAAATAGTATTTACTAGAAATGCAACTGAAAGTTTAAACCTAATAGCATATAGCTATGGGCTAAATAATTTATGTAGCAAAGATAAAATTGTACTGTCAATAATGGAACATCATTCTAATTTGGTACCATGGCAATATGTTTCAAGAAAGACTGGCGCTAAAATAGAATATATGTATATAAATAATGCAGGAGAGTTAACAGATGAAGAAATTGATAGCAAAATAGTAGAAGGAACCAAAATTGTAGGAATAACCCATGTGTCAAATGTGCTTGGAACAATAAATCCAATAGAAAAAATAATAAAAAAAGCTCATAGTGTTGGGGCTATTTCCATAGTTGACGCATCACA
>CALXZV010000127.1 GCA_944393335.1 uncultured Clostridia bacterium
AAAGCAAAAATACCATTTAAGTGATTTACTACATTATATCCATAATATATAAATGCTTTTAAAAGCACTTCTGTATCGCAATGTCCTTCAAAAGTAAAGCCACTTTCCTCAAGTGTTTTCCTAAGTTCCTTGGTATTATATATTTGCCCATTATATGTAATAACATAAGTGTTGCCTAAATACTTGCATATCATTGGCTGTTTTCCGCCTTCTGGATCAATTACAATTAATCTCCTGTGTGCTATGCAAATATCTTCCTTAATATAAATTCCACTTTCATCTGGGCCTCTTTTAGCTAAAGTATTATTCATATTTGTAAGCACCCTTTGGGCTTCCTCATTTCTCATATTTCCATCATAATTTGTAAATCCAACAATTCCACACATAAAAAAATTCCTCCCATATATTATATGTGGAGGAACACATTTTGATGACGAAACTTTAAAATTCAATTTTTTCTTTTATATAATTTTCTACTTCATCAATTGGAATTCTAACTTGCTCCATTGTGTCTCTATCTCTTATTGTAACCCTATTATCTTCTAAGGTATCAAAGTCAACTGTTAAGCAATATGGTGTACCAATCTCGTCTTCTCTTCTATATCTCTTACCAATTGAACCTGCTTCATCATAATCGCAATTAAAGCTCTTAGATAATTTGTCAAATATTTCATTTGCTTTATCACTTAGCTTTTTAGATAAAGGTAAGATTGCTACTTTGTATGGGGCTAAAGCTGGATGCAAGTGAAGTACCACTCTTGAGTCCCCTTCTCCTAAATCTTCTACATCATATGCATTGCATAAAAAGGCTAAAGTTACTCTATCTGCACCAAGTGATGGTTCTATTACATATGGAACATATCTTTCATTTGTCTCTGGGTCTAAATAGCTTAAATCTTGTTTTGAATGATTCATATGTTGTGTTAAATCATAATCTGTTCTATCTGCTATGCCCCATAATTCGCCCCAACCAAATGGGAAATTAAATTCTATATCTGTTGTGGCTTTACTATAAAATACAAGTTCTTCTTTTGAATGGTCTCTAAGTCTAATATTTTCCTTTTTCATTCCTAAGCTTAATAACCAATTTTCGCAGAATTCTTTCCAGTATTTAAACCAGTCTAAATCTGTTCCTGGCTTGCAGAAAAACTCTAATTCCATTTGTTCAAATTCACGAGTTCTAAATGTAAAGTTACCTGGTGTTATTTCATTTCTAAATGCTTTACCAATTTGTGCAATACCCATTGGCATTTTCTTTCTTGTAGTTCTTAAAACGTTTTTAAAATCTACAAATATACCTTGAGCTGTTTCTGGTCTTAAATATACTGTTGCTGTACTATCTTCTGTAACACCTTGAAATGTTTTAAACATTAAATTAAACTTACGTATATTTGTAAAATTAGTTTTTCCACAGTTTGGGCAAGGTATTTTATTTTCATTTATAAAATTAACCAATTGCTCATCAGTCCAACCATCTGCAATTATGTCTTTGTTATGTTCATGAGCCCATTCTTCAATTAACTTGTCTGCTCTGTGTCTTGTTTTACATTCTTTACAATCAATTAGTGGGTCTGAAAAGCCAGCTAAATGTCCTGATGCAACCCAAGTTTCAGGGTTCATAAGAATAGCTGCATCTAGTCCTACTATATCCTTTTTTTCTTGAATGAATTTTTTTCTCCAAAGTGCTTTAACATTGTTTTTAAGTTCAACACCTAAAGGGCCATAGTCCCAAGTATTTGCTAGACCTCCATAAATTTCTGAACCTGGATAAATGTATCCTCTAGTTTTGCATAGGTTTACAATAGTTTCCATGTCTTTAACCATAAAAATTCCTCCCTTTCTTGCCTTTTGGCTTTAATTTGTAGTTAGAAATTTAATTATTGTATACAATGTTTTTTGATTCATTTTTATAATATTCATAAAATACAAAAATAGCCTTCGTTCCTAACTACATAATAGCTAGGGACGAAAGCTTATATGCTTACGCGGTTCCACCCTAATTGGCTTAAATAGCCCACCTTAATTTTTATTAAATTAGCTCCAGAGCTCCCCATGTATATTTGTTGTAAGTATTCCACCATCACTTACTCTCTATAAACAACTTTTACATTTTTTCTCTTTCAACGCATGTTTATTTTACACCCATTAATATTTTTTGTCAAGTTTACGTAATTTTATTCAAACACATACTTGTCTATTAAATTTGCACCTGTTTCTAACTCATTTTCCTCATTTTTAACTGCATTTTCATACACATTTGTACCGTACTTTGCTCTATTAAAAATTCCTTCATTTCCTAATATTAAGGTATATGATGTTCCCGCCAAAATGAGAAGCACAACTATTGTTACTACCAATGCTATTAGCGTAATACCTTTATTTTTTGATTCATATCTTTTGTTTTTCATTTTTTCTCCTTTTATAATGACTAAATTTTCAAATTAATTTAATCTTCACATGGACTATTGTAATATATTTTACTAAAAAAATCCATAGTTTAAATTAAAAAATTCTACATAACGGTTTTTTGAAATATATTATCTAAAAAATGTTGTATTTTTCCTTTTTTGTATAATGTGTATGTAAAAGCTCGTGTGCTCTGTGCTCGCCTGGCTGACCAATATATTCTTTGTAAATAGCTTTTAGAATTGGGTTATCTTGAGATTTTCTTATTGTACTTCTTTCATCTATGCTATACATTGCCTCTGCTCTTTTTCTTCTAACATCTACAGTAGCACGTGTTTTAGAATTTTTAATAGGTTGACCTCCACCCATTATGCATCCGCCTGGGCAAGCCATAACCTCAACAAATTGATAATCTGCCTTTCCGCTCTTAATTTCTTCCATTATTTTTTTAGCATTTCCAAGTCCGTGTGCAACAGCAACTCTTACTTCTTTATCTCCCATTTGTACTGTTGCCTTTTTAATTCCTTTTGCACCTCTAACCTGCTCAAATTCAACATTTTGTAATTCTTCACCAGTAATAAGCTCATAAGCTGCACGTAACGCTGCCTCCATAACTCCACCAGTTGTTCCAAATATAGCTCCTGCACCTGTTGCTTCTCCCATTGGGTTATCAAATTCTTCATCCTCAAGCATAGGAAAATCTATATTTGCTTGTTTTATCATTCTTGCAAGTTCTCTTGTTGTAATAACTGCATCAACATCCGATATGCCATTTACTTTTAGCTCTTCTCGTTGTCTTTCATATTTTTTTGCAATGCATGGCATTACAGATACAACATATATTTTGCTTGGGTCTATATGATTTTTGTCTGCAAAATACGATTTTATAACTGCGCCTAACATTTGATGTGGAGATTTGCAACTAGATAAATGAGGAATGTTTTCTGGATAAAACATTTCTGTATATTTTACCCAAGCTGGGCAACAAGATGTTGTCATAGGCAAATTATCATTATT
>CALXZV010000128.1 GCA_944393335.1 uncultured Clostridia bacterium
CTACTTGCTATTTTTATTAATCTATTTTAATTAAATTACAACGTCCTATAATTATTTTTATCTGCTCTATCATCAAGTTGTCTGTCATATTGTTCATTTGTATAAAACCAATCTGTTTTTTTATCTTTTGGCTTTCTGCCTTTGTCAACTGCTAAATCTAGTAAAACGGCGAATGCCAAAATTATTCCCACAAATGACGTAAAAGCTCCCATATAATTTGTTATTTCTGCTTGTCCACTCGTAAATACAGGCATTATTTGCTTTATTAGGTCTGTACCAAAGTATGCTAAATATGATAAGAAATAAATTATTCCGCCTATCAGTTTTCTTTTAAATACCAATACTATGCATATAACTGTAACGAATAACAGAACAATCTCTACTGTTAAATTTATTGGCTGTACAAAAAAGTCTGCATAGACTGAAGCCTCATATGCTACTACAACTCTAAAAGCCCAATACATTATCATAAACATTGCTATCATCCAATTTGCAAAAGTTCTCATTTTTAAATTCTCCCTTTTTAAAGAAAAGTAGTTGGAAAAGCCTTTTGGACACACTTACCAAAAGGCTTTCAAAATCAACCTAAACTATAAGTTATTCAATTTCTGAAAAACCTAATTAGTCTACAAAATTAAATTCATCCTTAAATTTTTCTTTGAATATTTCAAATACAGCGTTTAAAACATTTTCATCATCAACGCTAACATATGTTTCCTCTTCACTGTTTTCATCTGAACCCTTTTCTAATTGAAGTATAACTACTTCTTCTGGTTCAGCGTCTTCAGACTCTTCTGCTGGAAGTAAAACAACATATTCTTCTCCTTCATAGTCTATTAGATCTAAGAATTCAAATTTTACATCATTTCCATCCTCATCTTTAAGAGTTACAATATTATCTAATTCTTCATTATTTTCGTCCATTAATTTTCTCCTTTCAAATATTCTTATGTGTTATTATTTACACTTTGTTATATGATATACTAAAAAATTCCTTTTAGCAAGTATTTTTGTTAATTTATTTTTAATTTTTTAGTAGCCGAATTTAACATAGTTTTTATACATCTCATTAATTTGCTTTTTTTAATAAATTATAGTATAATCGAATTATGTACACTACTTTCAAAAAAGATTTTATTGCCATTATTGTTCTTTGACAAATGAATATTTTACAATCAAAAGGGGGAGCTTATGTTTTACAAGTCTTTGTATTACTTTGGCTTTTTGCCAAAGCTGTTACAAGTGCTTATTTTAGCGGTAATTTTTATTGCTATTGTATGCTACTTCGTAATTTTCAAGAGCAAACACATCGGTTACAATTTATTCCTTCCATCCGTTTTACTTACTGTTTCCTTCATATGCGAGCGGTTACTAAGATGGTTTGGAAACAACACAAATGAAGGCAAAGCTTTTGTTATAGGAGTTATCCTTATACTACTTGCTGGTTATGCAATGACTAGTATCCTTAACTTTAGTGGTCTACTCAGCATTGCATTTATGCTAATATTAGCTACATGCCTATTGCAAAGTATTTTTCTAATTGCTGTTATGCCTATTGCAATTATACTTTTAATAATAGTAATTATTAAAAGCATTTTCAGAAAAGACTTTAGGCAAGTATTGTTTAGTCTTTTTCTGATTTTAGTAGCATATGTAGTTCCTGACTTAAGTTGGATATATAATTATGTTATAGTTATTTTCTTCTTGCTCGGAGCATTATTCCTGCTTCAAGTAAATTTTACAAAATCTATAATATATTTAATATCCGGCATAGTTATGACAATGTTATTCAGTCCTTGGATAGCAATCGAAGTCATTCTTATAATTGAGCAATTGATTAGATGCATTAAGTCTGGAAAACTACTAGGCTTTTTTATGGCAATGCTAGCCAATTTCTTTGCTTTCTGGGTTATTGGAGTAATTTTTAACCTTGAGCTAATTGCACTCATTTTTGTGATAATTGTAATAATATTCGTTTTGAAAATAATGGGCATATAAAAATCTTTTCGCCGGGGTTCTACTCCCCGGCGTTTTCTTTTTTATAATATAATTTTCTTATAATAATTCTTCTACAATTGCATTTTTGTCTATACCATAATATTTCATTAAGTCCTCTGCTCTACCAGACCTTCCAAATGTATCGTCTATTCCCATTCGAACTAATTTTTTTGGATAATTATCAGTTAAAACTTCACTTATGGCTGTTCCAAGTCCTCCAATGGTACTATGATCTTCAACAGAAATTAATTTTTTAGTCTCTTTTGCACATTTTATAATTAAATCTTTATCTATAGGTTTTATTGTGTGAATATCTACAACTCTAACATCTATGCCCTGCTCTTTTAATATTTTTTGAGCATCTATTGCTTCTGCTACAGTAACACCTGTAGCAAAAATTGTGGCATCTTTTCCATCTCCTATTTGAATTCCCTTTCCTATTTCAAATTTTGTCTTTTCATCATAAATACTTGGAACTTTGTATCTTGAAAGTCTTAAATAGACTGGGCCATTATATTTTGCAATTTCTTTTACTGCCCACTTAGTTTGTATGTCATCTGATGTAGACATGACAACCATATTTGGCAAACCTCTCATTAAATTAATATCTTCTAACATTTGGTGTGTTGCTCCATCTTCACCAACAGTAATACCTGCATGAGTTGCACATATTTTTACATTTAGCTTTGGATAAGCAATACTGGTTCTTATTTGATCATAAACTCTACCTGTAGCAAAAGCTGCAAACGTACTTGCATAAGGTATTTTTCCACAAGTAGCAAGACCTGCTGCTGTTCCAATCATATCCGCTTCTGCAATTCCAACATTTATAAACCTATCTGGATACTTTTCCTTAAAATATTCAGTTTTTGTTGAATTATAAAGATCTGCATCTAAAACAACCACTTTTTTATTTTCCATTCCAAGTTCTTCTAATGCTCTACCAAAACTTTCTCTTGTTGCTATTTTTTCCATAGTTTCCTCTTTCTATCCTTTTTCAAAGATTCATTTTTCTTATTTTAATATATTTTATTTATAGTAATTTTAAACTCTGAGTCTCTAAATTTATTTTAGCTTTTCTATTTTATATTTAATTTTTTGACTCACTTACCATTTTTCTATCAATTTCTTTTTCTCGTTCTACAAGTTCATCAATTGCCTTTTGATATTCTTCATCATTTGGAGCTTTTCCATGCCAAGACACATCCTTTTCCATAAAAGATATTCCCTTTCCCTTTACTGTTTTAGCAAGAATAACTGATGGCTTATCCTTTGTCATATCTGCAACACCAAAAGCATTTAA
>CALXZV010000129.1 GCA_944393335.1 uncultured Clostridia bacterium
CAGCGAACGCAGACGACTCCGGAGCGGAGTGGCAGCGAGCGAGAGTTTTCGCGAATAGCGAAACCTCGAAGCAAATGCGGAAGAATGTATATTGGAGCCTTAGCAGAGAATTTTAGCTGTGAATAGTAATATTACAGGAGTTAATAATGAAAACATATATATTACGAATCATATTTCTAATTTTAATAATAATTAATTCACTAATAATTTTTGGCTTTTCTGCACAAAATGGAGAAGAGTCAAGTAATTTGAGCAAAACTGTAATAACAAAAATTGCAGATATTTTTAATGTAGAAGAAAATAGAGAAACCTTTTTGGATATAGGAGAAAGCGTAATAAGAAAATTGGCACATTTTAGCATATATACTTTACTTGGCATTTGGGTGGTTTGCTTTATGCTTACATTTAAAATTAAACTTAAATGGCAGATAACATTAACAGCAGTTTGGGGCTTGCTATATGCCATAACAGATGAGTTCCATCAAATGTTTTCTAGTGGAAGACATGCAAGTATAAATGATGTAGTTATAGATACATTGGGAGTATTATTTGGCTTATTTTTAGTTTTGACAATTAATAAAATAATTGAAATTATTAAACAAAAGAAATTAGGTAAAAAAATAACAAAGCTAAAAAATAATATTGTATAATTAAATATGTTTAAGTTATGATAGCAAAAATAAAATTGAAAAAATAAAAATAATTGATTGAAAAAAATAAATTCTTGATATAAAATTAGAAAAAAACAAAGGAGGAGCCATGAAAAGCAATTTTAAAGAAAAAGGTATAACACTTGTATCATTAGTTGTAACGGTTGTTGTTTTAATGATTTTAGCAGGTGTAATAATATCCAATAATATGGGAGAAAATGGTGTTTTAAATATAGTTAATGATAAAAAAGAAGAAACAGAAAAAATGACAATAGAAGAAACTATAAAAACAGAACTTGCAGAAGATCCACCAGAAAGCTATTCTGCCCTAATAGAATTTTTGAAAAATTATGGCCAAATACAAAATGAAAATTTACCAGAAGAAGCAAAATTAATTACTACAAATGGTAATTATGAAATTTATGTAAAAAACATTTGGAATGTGGACAAGCAAAAATTACCAAATAATGAAGAAATGGAAAACAAAACAACAGATGACGAAGCAACTGACATTACCACACCATAAATAAAATATTACAAATATTACAAAAACATTAAAAAAAAGTAATAATAAGCTAAGGTATTGTTTTTAAATAGTCTTTAGTATAAAATAAATTAGAATATTTTTATGATATTAAGGAGGAATTATCAATGGCAACAATGAATCCATTGGAAAGAAAGGCACGTAATTCTTTTATAAAGGGATTAGTAATAGCAGGTTTAATAGGATTAATAGCTGTAATAGCTTTGGTCGTTTTATTAATGCAAATGCGAGGAGAAGAACAGGCAAGATTAGATGCCCAAAAAGATGTTTATGTATTAAGAACAGCAGTTCAATCAGGAACAGTTCTTACACAAGATATGTTTACAACTGTTGGAGCTGATGCAAATGTAGCACCAAGTGATGCATTAACAGCATCTTCTTTTAGCACTTTAGCATATGATGAAGAAGGAAACGAATTAGAAGTAATTGCAAAAATAGATATAGCAGCTAACACAATAGTAACTGCGAATATGTTAACTACTTCAGACAATGTTAATACAGATGATGTTAGAGTAGAAGAATATAATATGATATCTCTTCCAGCAGATATAGAAACAGGTGACACTGTTGATGTAAGACTTAGAATGCCAGATGGAACAAATTACATAGTTGTATCAAAGAAAAAAGTAACAGTTCTTGATGAAGGTGGAATACCATCTGTAAATACAATATCTTTGGAACTATCTGAAGGCGAAATCTTAATGATGAGCAATGCAATAGTTGAATCATATATGATGGATGGAAGCAGACTATATTTAACAAGATATGTTGAACCAGGTATGCAAGCTGGAGCAATTACAACATATGTACCAAATGGTGATGTTCAAAACTTAATAGCACAAGATCCTAATATAGTTAATGAAGCTAAACAAGAATTGATTAATAGAATAAATGCATATGGTGCATTAAATAGAAGCAATGTAAATGACGAACTAAACTCTATGGAACCAGATGATAGAGCAGATGCAGTTACAACAGGAACAACTTCAGAAATAAGCGATGCACAAGATGCAAGACAAAGCTATTTAGACTCAATGCAATAAATTTGAAATCAAAGTCAATATAAACAATATAAAAATAGAAAGGAATCACATAGTGGAGCAAATAGGTTTTATAGGAGTAAATGATAAAAAAGATTTGCTACTAAATGTAGCAAAGGTAATGACAAAACTTAATAAAAGTGTACTAATAGTAGATGCCACAATAATGCAAAGACTTAGGTATATAGTGCCAAAAGTATCATCTACTCCTACATATGTGAGCGAGTATGACGGAGTAGATGTAGCTGTAGGCTTTGTAAACTTAATGCAAATATGCTCATACTTAAGTACACCTAGCTTGAATTATGATTATGTGCTTATAGATACAGATAATCCACAAACATTTAACTCATTTATGATTCCAAATTCTAAAAAAGCTTTCTATAGCACATCATATGATGAATATGAATTACAAAGAAGCTTGGAAATACTAGCTACTTTAAGAGCAGAAATAAATTTAACAAAATTAATAATTTCATCTGATATTAACAATAAACATAATGAATATCTTAATCATTTATTAGAAAATTATCCAATAAAATGGAGTCAAGAAGTTGTAGAAATACCAGATACAGATGCTGACAGAAATGCAGCTCTTACAAATCAATTAATTAAACAAATAAGCATAAAAAATTATTCTTCAACATATAAAGATGGTTTGGAATATTTAATATCATTAATATTAGAAGGAATTATTCCACAAAATGATATTAGAAAAGTTATTAGAAAGAAATAGAAAGGTAATATAATGTCTATAATAACATTTATGAGTGAAGATATAAAAGAAACTGGGCAAACAATTTCAATTTCAGCCATAGCAACAGCTATGGCTATTGAGCATAACTATAAAATACTACTTTTTTCAACAGAATTTATAGACAAGACTCTAGAAAAATGCTTTTGGAATTCAAGTAATAGGCTAACAGGACTTTTTACAAAAGCAAATGTTATGGACGTATCAAATGGTCTAGAAGGTTTAGTTAGAACTTTTGCAAGCA
>CALXZV010000130.1 GCA_944393335.1 uncultured Clostridia bacterium
ATATTGTAATCTGCTGCTTGAATTAATTTAAGTAGAATGTTTTCAACATCTTCGCCAACATAACCTGCCTCAGTTAATGTTGTTGCATCTGCTATTGCAAATGGAACTTTTAATATTTTAGCAAGTGTTTGAGCTAAAAATGTTTTTCCACAACCAGTAGGACCAAGTAAAAGTACATTGCTTTTTTGTATTTCTACGTCGTCATCAGATTTTTCTTCTTCACTATTTATACGTTTATAGTGATTATATACTGCAACAGACAAAGTTTTTTTAGCATCATCTTGACCTATAACATACTCATCTAAAATTTTTCTTATTTCTTCTGGAGTAGGTAATTTTTCTTCTTCATTTAAAGTATATCTTTCATCAAATTCTTCATAATCGTCTGTTTCTAATATGTTGTTGCATACTTGGATACACTCATTACAAATGTATACTCCTGGGCCTGCAACCATTTTATGAACACTCTCTTGTGGTTTTCCACAAAATGAGCATCTAATACTTTGAGTCTTTTTTGGCATTTTTAATCTTTCCTTTCTCGTTTCGCACAAAATTCAATTTGGCATTTTTAAATAGGAAACACTTGATTTTCTATTTAAAAATTAATAAACACCAAACCTTAATTTTATCGTCACTTGTTTTCTTATGTGATATTATATCAAAATAATAATATTTTATTAATTTATTATTTCGCATTGTGTGTCATATTATTAAGTTATTATTTTCTCTTATCCATTATGCCATCAATCAAACCATAAGCTAAAGCTTCCTGTGCTGTCATGTAATGGTCTCTTTCTGTATCTCTTTCAATTACGTCAATTGGTTGACCTGTTCTTTCACTTAATAATTTGTTGATTTTTTCCCTTGTTTTAATCATTTGGTCTGCGTGAATTTTTATTTCTGTTGCTTGACCAGAAAGTCCTCCACCTTGACCACCAATTAATGGTTGATGGATAAGTATTTCTGCATTTGGTGTAGCAAATCTTTTGCCCTTTTCACCTGATGCTAAAAGTACTGCACCCATACTTGCTGCCATACCTACACAAATTGTAGTTACTGGGCATTTGATGTAGTTCATTGTATCAACTATACCAAATCCATCTGAAACTGAACCTCCTGGTGAATTTATGTATAAAGATATTTCTTTATCTGGGTCTTCTGACTCTAAAAATAGCATTTGAGCTATTACTAAACTAGCTGATGTTTGATTAACATCTTCACTTAAAAATATTATTCTGTCTTTTAACAATCTTGAGAAAATATCATATGATCTTTCTCCTCTTGCTGATTGTTCTATTACATAAGGTACTAAACTGTCATTAAATTCTTTCATATTTTATATCCTTTCCTAGGGCTTGTAAAATTCCCTATTATTATATTTCTAGATTAGTTTGAAATTTCCTTTATTTGATGCTTTCTTTTGCTTTAATTTATGTATATAATTCTAAGAGTACTAACATATTATATATACTTTTGTAAAATATATCAACCTTTTTAGTAGAAAAAGCTAAATATCGTTTTGCTATTTTACAATTCATAGTATCATAAAACTGCAGTTTTACTATGTAACAAAAAGTTAGAGATATTGTTATAAAAATCATCTCCAACTTTTTATTTTACTCCGTTTATTTAGTTCGTTTTTTAATTTATTTTTTCAATTGGGGACGGTCCTTTTTCGAAAATTTTCGTTTTAGGACCGTCCCAAACCGTAAAAAATTTATTTCTTAGATATTTTTGCATTTTTTACTATTAAATCTATTGCTTGTTCTGTTTTTGAACTTTCTGCTAAGTAATTCTTTAATTCTTCGTTCTTTTCTAAGTCTTCTACTTTTCTGTTATATTGCTTAGCCATTTCTTCAATTTTGTCTTTTATGTATTTTTCGTCTTCTTTTATTTTTTCATCTTTAACAATTTGATCAAGAACTAATCTTGTTTTAACATTTTTTTCTGCCTGCTCTTTGTAGTCTTTTCTAAAGTCTGCTTCTGATTTACCCATCATTTTTAGGTATTGTTCTAAGTTTAATCCTTGATAACTTAGTCTTTGGTCTAAGTTTTGCATGATGTTGTCTATTTCTAAGTCAATCATACCTGCTGGAATATCTATGTTTGTATTTTTGCAAACTTCTTCTATAGCAGCATCTTCTGTTTCATGTTTTGCTCTTTCTTCATTTTCTTTTTGTTTCTTTTCTTTGATGCTGTCTTTTAATTCTTTTAATGTGTCAAATTCACTAACATCTTTAGCAAATTCATCATCTATTGTAGGTAATTGTTTTTCTTTTATTGCATGTAATACAACATGGAATGTAGCTTCTTTACCAGCTAGGTCTTTTGAGAAGTAATCTTTTGGGAATGTAACTTTTATGTCTTTTTCTTCTCCTATTTTCATACCAATTATTTGGTCTTCAAATCCTGGGATAAATGTTTTGCTACCAATTGTTAAGTCATGATTTTCAGCCTTGCCACCTTCAAATGGTTTACCATCTGTAAATCCTTCAAAGTCTATTGTAACTATATCTTGGTCTTTAACTGGTCTATCTTCAACTGTAACTATTCTTGAGTTGTGTTCAGCCATGTGATTTATTTCATGGTCTACATCTTCGTCAGTTACTTTGTATTCGATTTTCTTTAATGGAATTTCTTTATATTTGCCAAGTTTAACTTCTGGTTTTGTTGCAACTATAGCTGTGAATATAAGGTCTTTACCTTTTTCCATTTGAACTACATCTATTTGTGGTCTACTTGCAACTTCTATTTTATTTTCTTTTATTTCTTCATCATATACTACAGGTGCTAACTCATTGAAAGCGTCCTCATAGAATATAGAATCTCCGTAGTATCTTTCTACTATTTTGAAAGGTGCTTTTCCTTTTCTAAATCCTGGTATATTGAAGTATTTTGCACTTTTTTTGAATACTTCTTGTATTGCTTCTTCAAATCTTGAAGCTGGTACTGTAAATGTTAGTTTTAATTCATTATTATTTTCTGTTTTTTCTTGTTTTAAGCTCATTATAAATCCTTCCTTTTCTCATAAAATGCTATATTATTATATCACAAATTACGAATAAATCAAGACTTTTTGAGAAATTTTATGTAAGCTTCAGTCTCTGACATCCGGACACTTTTTTAAAAAAGAGTTCCTAGACATATTACTTGTCTAAGAACTCTTTTCTTTTATTTTTGA
>CALXZV010000131.1 GCA_944393335.1 uncultured Clostridia bacterium
GAAGAATGTATTAATAAAATGAAGAGTGCATTAGGTGAATTTGTAATAGAAGGTGTAACAACAAATATTGATTTCTTATACAAAATACTTGAAAATCCTGAGTTTATAAAGAATGATTATGATACATCTTTTATAAAATAAAGTGAGATATAATAAGCTTATTAGAATAAAAGAGCTTTTAATTTACAATTTTGTATATTAGTATTTAAATACTAAAAAGTATTGAATCGAGAGGAAAAGAAATGGTTATTGATAAAATCAAAAAAGTAACAGTTACTGATACAAAAGCCAACACTAAAGCATCAGATATGATGGTTGGAAAGTGGATAAAATGTGATAATTGTAAAGAAATTTTATATAAAGAAGATGTAAGAGCAAATTTTAGTGTTTGCCCTAATTGTGGTAAGCACTTTAGACTTTCTTCAAGAAGAAGAATAGCGCAAATAATTGATGAAGGCACATTTGAAGAGCTAAATGCCGATTTACATACAACAGATCCAATTAAATTTGAAGGATATTTGCAAAAAATTAAATCTCTTGAAGAAAAAACCAAAATAAAGGAAGCCGTTAAAACTGGAATTGGCAAAATCAATGGTATAAATGTCGCAATAGGAGTAATGGACGCTAACTTTATGATGGGAAGTATGGGCGAAGTTGTAGGAGAAAAAATAACAAGACTTATAGAAACAGCAATAGAAAAATACTTACCAGTCATAATGTTTTGTGCTTCTGGAGGAGCAAGAATGCAAGAAGGTATGGTATCTTTAATGCAAATGGCAAAAACATCAGCAGCTCTTTCAAAATTAAATAAAGCAGGATTACTTTACATAAGTGTCCTTACAGACCCAACAACTGGAGGAGTTACTGCAAGTTTTGCAAGCTTAGGAGATGTTATTTTAGCAGAACCAGGCGCATTAATAGGATTTGCAGGTCCAAGAGTTATTGAGCAAACAATAAATCAAAAATTGCCTGAAGGATTTCAAAGAGCAGAATTTTTATTAGAACATGGATTTGTAGATAGAATTGTTGAAAGAAAAGATATGAAAAATGAATTGTTCAATATTTTAAAATTGCACAATTATTAATTTTTCAGTTGGGGACGGTCCTGAAACAAAAATTTTCGATTGGGGACGGTCCTGAAACAAAAATTTTCGATTAGGGACGGTCCTAAAACGAAAAAAATTGAAAAGAACATTGTTTTTATAGAAATTTTCGATTTAGGACCGTCCCCAACTGAAAAAAATAAAGAAAGGAAAAAATAATGGTAAATAAAATGGAAGAATGGGATAGAGTTCTAGAAGCAAGAAAGCCAGAAAGGCCTAAAGCATTAGATTATATTAACTACATATTTACTGATTTCACAGAAATGCATGGCGACAGATATTTTGGAGATGATAAAGCAATAGTTGGAGGAATAGCCTTTTTCAATAATATTCCAGTAACAGTCATTGGAGAACAAAAAGGAAAATCTACAAAAGAAAACATGCAAAGAAATTTTGGAATGCCAAATCCAGAAGGATACAGAAAAGCATTAAGACTTATGAAACAAGCAGAAAAGTTTAATAGGCCTATAATTACTTTTATAGATACACCTGGTGCATATCCTGGACTTGGAGCAGAAGAAAGAGGCCAAGGTGAGGCAATTGCAAGAAATCTTTTAGAAATGTCTAACTTAGAAGTACCAATAATTTGTGTTGTAATAGGCGAAGGTTCAAGTGGTGGAGCACTTGCAATTGGTGTCGGAGATAAAATATTAATGCTTGAAAATTCAATATATTCAGTATTATCTCCAGAAGGATTTGCAAGTATTTTGTATAAAGATTCAAGCCTATACAAAAAAGCTGCAAAGGAAATGAAAATTACAGCAAAAGATTTGAAAAAATTAGGCATAATAGATGAAATAATAAAAGAAGATAATATTTTAGAAAATACTAAAAAAGCAATTTCTAAAAACTTAAAAGAGCTATTAAGCTTAGATAAAAATAAGCTAGTAGAAAATAGATATCAAAAATATAGAAATATAGGAAAGGGTGAAGAAAATGATATTAAAGGATAAGGTTATTTTAGTAATGGGACTAAGAAATAAATGGAGTATTTCTTGGGGTGTAATTAGAAAAGCTTATGAAAATGGAGCAAAAGTATTATATACATATAATGATGGCGATGCAGAAAAAATGAATAAGCTTACAGAAGAGTTAAAAGGTGCAAAAGGATATAAATGTAATGTTTCAAGTGATGAAGAAATAGAAAAATGTTTTGAACAAATTAAAAAAGATTATGGAAAATTAGATGGAATATTACATAGTATTGCACATGCATATACAGATGATTTAAGAAATGATTTTATATTAACATCAAGAGAAGGCTATGCTCATGCAATGGATGTAAGTAGTTATTCATTAGTAGCAATTTGCAAATATGCAATGCAATTAGATATGCTAAATGAAAATGCAAGCATAATAGCTCTTACATATTATGGCTCAGAAAAATCAATAGAAGGATACAATGTTATGGGAGCTGCAAAAGCAGCATTAGAGGCTTCTGTAAGATATTTAGCAAGAGATCTAGGTAAGAAAGGTATGAGAATAAATACAATATCTGCTGGACCTATCAAAACTTTATCAGCAAAAGGTATAAAAGATTTTAATTCAATACTAGATGTTGTTGAAGAAAAAGCACCATTACATAGAAATGTAACAATAGATGATATTGGAAATGTTGCAACATTTTTATTTAGTGATATGGCATCAGCTATAACTGGTGAAATAATTCATGTTGATTCAGGATTCTCATCAGTAGGTGTGTAAAATAATGTTGTCATTGTAACGATTCTATTTGACACTATTAAAAATAAATAATTAATAAAAGCATTTAAATGAACTATATCACAAAAAGTAGAGTTCAAATAGATGCTTTTATTTTTTTGGTTTTATAATAAATTATTAAAAAATAATAATTAATAAAATAACAATTTATTAAATAAAAATAAATAAATAATTATTAAAATAAAAATTATTAAATAAATTAAAATTAATTAAAAAAATTAATAAAATAGAAAAATAAATAAAATAAAAAAATAAATAAAATAAAAAAATAAATAAAATAAAAAAATAAATAAAATAAAAAAATAAA
>CALXZV010000132.1 GCA_944393335.1 uncultured Clostridia bacterium
TACAAAGTCTGGTTTTACTCCTATTAACATTCCATTTTGTTTTCCAATTGAATTGAATGGAATTATTTTTAATTTTAGTTTTTCTGTGTTTTCCTCATCACCTCCTAAAAGTTTTTCTAAATTTATATTTGAAAAATTTTTTATCATATCTTTTTCTACTATTATGACCGGCTTTTTTGAAATAGGATCTTTTAAAGTATTTCCAGAATCTAAATATGCTTTTACTTCTGACTTTTGTTTATTTATACTTATTTCTAAATTGCAAATCATATCTTTCTTTTTTAATTGTCTTTTATTTATTTGAAATGCAACTTGTATTATGCAAAAGCCAACAATTCCAGCTATTATTGTCATTTTCATTGGATATGTTCCAACTAATACTCCATCTTTAAAAGCTATACTTTTTGGACTTACCATATAAAGTAGAGCCAGTGCGCATCCGCCCATTACGAAGGATGTTAAGTAAAATAAAAGTATGGTTTTGCACAGTTTTTTAACATTTGGTGGATTGAATGCAATGTATATCATTATTATTGAGAGCAATATTTTCATAAATATATTTGAATATATTGGAATAATATTTAAGTATGATATTATTGCATATACTCCGCCAAATGCACTTGAAATTATTAACCTTAGTTGTTTCATTTGCATTTTTTGCATGAAACCCGTGGCAAACAATATAATGTAATTCATAAGTAGGTTTTCTATAAACACTATATCTAAGTAAACTGTCATAATAACTCCATTTAGATTAGATTTGTTATCCTTATTTTAGACTTAATTAATTGAAAAAACTGTCAAATTTATGGACAAAAAAATAAAAAATGAGCGACTTTTTATTATCTTTTTCGCTCATTTTTTTGCTTAATTTAAAAACTGCTTTTGGATGTATTTTCTATTTTTATGTTTTGACTTGCAAAGAAAAAAGCCTCCATTTTATTGGAGACTTTTTCTTTTATTTATTCAAATTTTTATTCTTTTTTAAGAATGGTGGTATGTCTAAGTAGTCTGTTCCTGTGTCATTGTTTGGAACTGGTGTTGATGATTTTGTTGGCCATGCTGTTTTGCCTATGCTTGTGTCTTTTGCTCCTGGCTCTTTGTCGAATCCTGTTGCAATTACTGTTATTACAATATCCTCATCTAGGCTCTTGTCTATTACTGCACCAAAGATGATATTGGCTTCTGGGTCAACACTTCTTTGAACAAGTTCCGCAGCTGTGTTTACTTCATGTAATCCTAAGTTTTCACCACCAGTTACATTTATGATAACACCTCTTGCACCTTCAATTGATGTTTCTAGTAATGGGCTTTGAGTTGCTTGTTTTGCAGCATCTTCAGCTCTGTTTTCTCCAGATGCTCTACCAATACCCATATGTGCCATTCCTGTATTTAACATTATTGTTTTAACATCTGCAAAGTCTAGGTTTACTAAACCTGGTACTTTGATTAAGTCTGATATACCCTGAACACCTTGTCTTAATACATCATCTGCCATTTTGAAAGCTTCTACTATTGATGTTTTTCTGTCTATTATTTGTAATAGTTTATCGTTTGGTATTACTACTAATGTATCAACTTTAGTTTTAAGACTTTCTATTCCTCTTTCTGCTTGAGTAAGTCTTTTCTTTCCTTCAAATGTAAATGGCTTTGTTACTACTGCTATTGTAAGTATTCCCATTTCTTTTGCAATACCTGCTACTATAGGAGCTGCACCTGTACCAGTTCCGCCTCCCATACCTGCTGTAACAAATACCATGTCTGCACCTTTTATTGCTTCTGATATTTCTGCTTTGCTTTCTTCTGCTGCTTGAGCACCAATGTCTGGGTTAGCTCCTGCACCTAGTCCTCTTGTTATTTTTTCTCCTATTTGTATTTTTGTTCCAGCCTTTGATAAAAGCAATGCTTGTCTATCTGTGTTTACAGAAACAAATTCAACTCCTTCTATTCCTGAGTCTACCATTCTGTTTACTGCATTGTTTCCTGCTCCTCCTACACCTATAACTTTTATTATAGCTGTATCTTCTGTTCCGTAATTTTCATCATAGTTATTATCCATCAACATAAAGCTTTCCTCCTAAAAATTATATACTTTTCTTAACTCTCTTGGCAGTTTATTTTATTAAACTTAAAATTTTTCATTTGATTTTAATTTATTTTATTAGTAGCTTACGAATAAAAAAATTCTTTTACTTTTTCTATTATGTTTTTAAAGAATCCTTTATCTGAATTTATATCCAAACTGCTTGATACATTTTTGGCAAATGGTCTTGATGCTATGTATCTAACAAGTGCATAGGCTGTTGAATAATTTGGTTTTATAATACTTGCAATTTTGTTGTTTGCCATTTTTACTGGTATGTTTAATGTAATTTTTCCAACTATATCACTTTTGCTTATGCTTGTTATTCCTTGACCTGTTATTACAACATTATTTATGTTTTGTTTAATTCCTTGGTTAGAAACATCTTGATTTACTATTTCAAACATTTGCTCAACTCTTGCTTCGATTATTTCGACAATTTCTGAACTTTTTACTATTTTGCCTGATTCGTCTTTGGCTGTGTTAAGTACAACATCTGTATCGTTGTCTATATATGATTTAAGTGCTAAGCCGTATTGTCTTTTTAATCTTTCTGCTTCGTCAAGTGATATTCCTAATACTAATGCAATATCGTTTGTTACGTTATTTCCTCCAACTGGTATTGAATTAGTGTATACATATCTATCTCCGTCAAAAACGCCTATATTCATTGTTTCTGCACCAATGTCAAGTAACATAACATAGTCCTTTTGTTCCATTGTGTCTAATACAAGATTTCTTTCTGCAAGAGTAATTGGGACCATGCCATCAATATCTACATCTACTTTTTTGAATATATTAGTTATGGCTCTAATATAATCTTTGTCTGCTAAGATTATTTGTGCATTAAGTGTAAATTTACCACTGAAAGTTCCTATTGGGTCATCTACCTTTTTTCCATCTTCTAATACAAATTCATTTATAACTATATCTATTATTTGTTTTCCTTCAGGTATATCTATATCTTTTGCTTGCATTAAGCTACTAGACACATCTCTTGC
>CALXZV010000133.1 GCA_944393335.1 uncultured Clostridia bacterium
CTTCCAAAAGCCATACATCCTGCTTTTACATTTGGACAAGATAAGTTTAGCTCTACTCCATCTATGTCTAATGTATTTAATATTTTGCATAACTCTACATATTCATCTATTGTACTACCACAAGCATTTACAATGACTTTTGTATCAAATTTTCTTAAAAACGGTAAATCATTTTGAGCAAAATATTCTACTCCTGGATTTTGAAGACCTATGCTATTTAGCATTCCACTTGCAGTTTCACATACTCTTGGAGGCTTATTTCCACTTTTAGGTTTTAGTGATGTTCCTTTTGTAATAACTGCTCCTAATTTTCCTAAATCAAAGAAATTACTATATTCTCTACCATATCCAAATGTTCCTGATGCTACTGTTACTGGATTTTTCATTTCTATCCCTGCAAAATTTATTTTTGTATTCATTAACACTCTCTCCTTTTTCTATTTAAGTTTTTATCGGATTTGCTTATAAAGTAGTTTTGCACGATTTTATTTTTTGAATTACTTATTCATACTTATTAAATTTCTACATCTTTTGCGTTAAATACTGGTCCGCCTTTGCACACATGATAATATTCTGGATTATCTTTTGGACTGCTTGCTTTTTTTACAGCACAGCCTAGACATACTCCTAAGCCACATCCCATTTTTTCTTCTAAAGATATTTGGCAACTTAAGCTATTTTCTAGGGCATATTTTTGAACTGCTTTTAGCATAGGTAGTGGTCCACAAGCAAAAATACAAGTATTTTTCTTCTCTATATCTTTCTTTAAATAATCTATTGCAAATCCTTTTTCAGCATAAGAGCCATCATCTGTTGTTATAACTAATTTATCCGATACTTCTTTAAACTCTTTTTCAAGCATTACTAAATCTTTATTTCTAAATCCTAAATATGTACTTACTTTTTTTCCTTGTGATTTTGCTTCTTTTGCTAATTCATATAGTGGAAATATACCTATTCCCCCACCTATTATTTCTACATTATCATACTTTTCGAACTTAAATGTTCCATATCCTAATGGTCCTAGTATGTCTATTTTATCTCCTACCTCTTTCTTTGATAAAATATTGGTTCCATTGCCTTTGACCTGAAAAATAAACTCTAAAATTCCCGCTTCTTTATCCATATTGTATATACTTATTGGCCTTCTTAAAAACGGCTCTGTCTGGTCATTTACTCTTATTTCAATAAAATTTCCTGGTTTTGCAGTCTTTACTATTTCATTAGCTTCTACGCTAAACTTAAATATGTCTTTTATTATTTCTTCTTTTTTTATTAATTTTGCAAATGTTTGTATTGGCATGTTAAAGCTCCTTTCATCAATTATCTATTTTTTTCAGTTGGGGACGGTCCTAAATCGAAAATTATTATTTTATTTTACAATTTAAAAATCCCCGTTCTAATTTTTTCATTTAAGGTCCGTCCCCAACGTAAAATTCTTATTTCTCGTTAAGTTCTTCTTTCATCCTTAAAGCTTCTGCTCTTGTAGCTTTTTCGAATTCTTCTTCGGTAAATTTATCTTTCCACAACTCTGATTTATATGCACACATTAAACCTCTTGAGCTATTTACAATTCCGCCTATTCCATTGCTATCAAATGCTTTTGCTATATCATTTGCTTTTCCACCTTGTGCACCATAGCCTGGTATTAAGAAAAATGTATGCGGAGCTACTTTTCTAAAGCTCTCTAACTGTTCTGGGTACGTTGCGCCAACTACTCCTCCTACGCTACTATAACCATACTCACCTCTTAAATCTGCTCCCCAGTTTTCCACAAGTTTTGCAACTTTTGTGTATAACTCTTCTCCATCTTTCATTTTTACATCTTGTATATCTCCTGATGATGGATTAGATGTTTTTATTAATATAAATATTCCTTTATTGTATTTTTTACAATCTTCTATAAATGGTTTTATACTGTCTATTCCCATATATGGATTTAATGTTACAAATTCCACATCAAATATACTTTCTTCTTTATTTGCTATTTTTGTTTTTCCTAAAAATGCATTTGAATATCCTTCTGCTGTTGAACCTATGTCTCCTCTTTTTATATCTGCAATTACGAGCATTCCTTTTTGCTTTGCATATTCACATGTTTCTTTAAAAGCCTTCATTCCTTCTATTCCAAACATTTCATAAAATGCTATTTGTGGCTTTACTGCTGGAATTATATCATAAGTTGCATCTATTAATCTTTTATTAAATTCTATAATTGCTTTTGATGCTCCTTCCAGTGTTGTATCATATTTTTGCGTTATACATTTTGGTATCATTTCATATCTAGGGTCTAATCCAATTACTGTTGGATTGTCTTTTTCTTTAATTTTGTCTATTAAATTATCTATTGCATTTTTCATTAAAATCTCTCTCCTTTTTTCAGTTTACTTGCTCTTCACAGTATTTACATCTGTAAATGCCTTTTTTCTCATCAGTTAATTCACATATATGTATTAAATCTTTTTCAACTGAAGTTATACATCTTGGATTTTTGCATTTTATTATATTAACCAATTCTTTAGGAAGTTTTGGATGGTATTTTTCTACTATTTTGCCATCTATAATTTTATTTACTGTTATATTAGGATCAATGTAGCCTAATATATCTAAATTAATATCTGTATGTTCATCTATTTTTATAATATCTTTTTTACCACTTTTTTTGCTTCGTGCATTTTTTATTATTGCTACTTGCGTATCTAGCTCTCCTAAATTTAAATATTTATATATTTCTAAACTTTTACCAGCTTGTATGTGGTCTATTACATAACCATTTTTTATACTATCTATATTCATATTTTTTAATAACTTTAAACTTATTAAATTAAACAATTTATCTGTTTAACTTAATTTTTTAAAAGTTCCTTTCTCTAATATTGGTATATTATTTTGCAATATTTATATATTTGCTTTGCTACTTGTGCAAAATTATTTGATTTCTAATAATCTCAAAATTAATGCCATCCTAATATATTTTCCATACTTAGCTTGTTTGAAATAACATGCTCTTTTATCATCGTCAACATCTACTGCTATTTCATTTACCCTTGGTAATGG
>CALXZV010000134.1 GCA_944393335.1 uncultured Clostridia bacterium
GATGACATTGTTGAAAGATTTAAGAAGTTTATAAGTGTTGTTTATGGCAAAGAAACATTAAATGAAAATCTTGATTTCATTGCAGAAACATTAGGTAAAAAAGGAACTGAAACAAGTGAGGATACTATAAGAAGATATTTTGTAAATGATTTCTTTAATGACCACGTTAAAACATACCAAAAAAGACCTATATATTGGCTATTTGATAGTGGAAAGAAAAATGGATTTAAAGCATTAATATATATGCATAGATATAATGAGGATTTAGCGCCTAAAATCAGATTAGATTATTTACACAGAATGCAAACAACTTATGAAAAACTATTATCTGATATAAACTATAAACTTACTACTGAATTATCAATGTCTGATAAAAAAGAAGCACAAAAAAGACAAGCAGACTTAAATGCCAAATTACAAGAAATAAAGGAGTATGATGAAAAAATAGCACATATTGCAAATCAAAGAATAAGTCTTGATTTAGATGATGGAGTAAAAGTAAATTACGACAAATTTAAAGATATACTAGCAAAAATAAAATAGACCAGCTATAAAAAGTCAATAGAAAATTTAAAATTTCTCAAAAAATTTTTGAGAGATAAGTAGGCATAACAAACAACCAGTATACAAACTGGCAAAAAGCGGTATTCAAATATTTTGATTAAAAATCTCTAAAAGGTCGTTGTTCTTTCAAAACACTATAAATAACAAATAAAAGCTTTCGAGCAACGGCACCGAGTAGCAACATAATGATGTTTGCCTTCTTTGATTTTCTTTTGATAATAATCATTTAAAGTAGTATTGCTGTTTTCGGCTACAAATGCGGCTAAAAACAATGCTCTACGAAGAAATGGTGAACCACGTTTAGATATTAAATTTTCAGAGCCAGTAAATTCACCAGATTGATTAATAGAAGGGTCTATACCAGCAAAAGCAACAAGTTTAGCTGGTGAAGAAAATCTATTAATATCACCAATTTCTGAAAGAATAATGGCAGCAAGAGTTTTACTAATTCCAGGAATTGTAGTTAAATAACAGTTAAAAGTTTGATATAGGGAATTGATTTCATTTTCTAAATCTTTTAACTGAGATTCAAGGAATTGAATTTGAGCAATTAGCTGCTTTAATTCAAAAGTAAAACTAGGTAAAGCAAATTTAATTCCGAAAGAATTTTTAGCAATATTTTGAATGTCAGAAACTTTATCATAATTTATACGCCCACGACTAACTTTTGAAAGAATATCATAAAGTTTTTGAGTATCAATATTAACAATATCTTCAGGTGTAGGACAGTTAGAAAGCAACTCTAGTGAAGTAGATCCAAAAGTATCAGTAAAGATTTTTTGATATTCAGGAAATACTCTATCTAAAACAGCAATAGTTTTTCTTTTAAGGTCAGAAATATTACCAACAAGAAAATGTCTATGTCTGCATAATTGCTTAAGAGCAATAAGATTTTCATTAGGTAAAGAAAAATTATTAGAACCGAAGATTCTTAAATAATTAGCAATAAGAATAGAATCAACAAAATCATTTTTAACTTTTCTAATAGTGAAAGACTTTCTAAAAGATTTAATTTGAATAGGGTTAATAATACAAATATTAAAATCCTTTTCAGAAAGGAAAGAAAAAACAGAAAGCCAATAATGACCAGTAGATTCCATAGCGACAGTTAAGTTAGAAGAGTCGAAGACATAAGAATCAATAAGTTCTAATAGACGGTTAGCACCATCAGTTGAATTAGGAAACTTTAAAGATTTATCAACAATAGTTCCTTTTTCATCAATTAAAGTAGCGACAGAGCTAAATTTACCAATATCAATACCTAAATAAAACATAAAACGCACACCTTTCAAGATAGATTTTATGATAGAGGCTAAACCTCAAAGCTTTACATATACAACCTCGTTCGATATACAAAGCGATATAATAAATCCTTTATCCAGCTCATTTGTAACAAATGTAAAGTAAAGGCTTCAGACTATTTTACGAGACTAAATCTCAAGGAGGAACACCGAAGCCCTCTATCATTACAGGTATTATCTCATACCTTTAAATGAGATAACAAGTCAAAATTAAAAATAAAGTATTAATTTTGATTAACTATATTATACGAGGAGGAATTGAATATTTGGAAAAAAATAATGAAGAAAATGTTACAAATACAAAAGAAACTATAGAAGAGGATAATGTAGAGAAAGAAAAAAAATATGATATTCTAATTGATATAGCTAAAATAGAATATGATAACTTTTTTAAACGTACACAAACAATAGAGACAAAGGTTGAAATATTATTAACTATAATAGGATTAGTATTAGCGTACACTTTAACAATTACAGATTTACAGAGTATTTTAAGTAACATAAATCCATTAAAAATACTTATACTGCATCTTTATATTGGAGAAATTGGATGTTTTATAGCTATTATGTCCTTAACAATAGGTATTATAATACCAAAAAAAACTCCATTCCTTCCAATTAGCTTGTTTGATGAAAATTTGTTAAATGATAATAATTTATTACATTTAAAAAAAGTTATTTTATTACAGTCTTTTAAAAAGTCTTTAATGGAACAAGATAAAATTTTAAGAAAAAAGAATAAAAAATTTAAAGCAATTTGTATATTAAATATAATTATAATTAGTATAGCTATTATTTTACAAATTATGAAATGTTTTATTATATAAGGAGGAAAGTATATATGAATATAAAAGAATTATTAGATGAGGATGATAATATAAATAACGATGAATTAATAGAAAAAGCTCAACCAAGAATAGAAGATTATTCAGCTAAAAAGCCTGATAATATGGAAGAAAGAAAAAAATAAAAAAGGAGAATATAAATGTTTGATGAAGTATTAGAACTATTAAAAGATACTTTAAATGGCGCTTTTTCAAGAAATACTGAAAGAAAAAGAGCTAGAAAGATAATATTCTGGTATGATCCGAAACAAGATTATGCAGATTTTATAAATGAACTTGAATTAGATAATACAGAAATTATTAAGTATGATAATAATAGTTT
>CALXZV010000135.1 GCA_944393335.1 uncultured Clostridia bacterium
TTATTAAAATAATTGAATCTGACGAAGATTTGCCAGACGAAGAATTATTTAAAATAGTAAAAGGACCAGATTTCCCAACTGGTGGCTTAATTCTTGGTAGAGAAGGCATTAAACAAGCTTATTCTACTGGTAGAGGAAAAATAACTCTTAGAGCAGAAGCTGAAATAGAGGAAATGAGTGGTAACAAACAAAGAATAATTGTTACATCACTTCCATACCAAGTAAACAAGGCTAAGTTAATTGTAGATATTAGCCAATTAGTTAGAGATAAAAAGATTGAAGGAATCTCAGAAGTTAGAGATGAATCAGACAGAGAAGAAAAGGTTAGAGTTGTTATTGAGCTTAAGAGAGATGCAAACGCAAAAGTTATCTTAAATCAATTATACAAATACACTCAAATGCAAGATTCTTTTGGTATTATAATGCTTGCTTTAGTTAACAACGAACCAAAAATTCTTACATTAAGACAATGCTTAGACTACTTTATAGAGCACAGAAAAACAGTAGTTTTAAGAAGAACAAAATTCGACTTAGACAAGGCTTTAGCTAGAGCTCACATCTTAGAAGGCTTAAGAATAGCAATAGACAATATTGACGAAGTAATCAAAATAATTCGTGAATCTTATGATGATGCAAAAGAAAGATTAATGGAACGCTTTGGTTTAGATGACATTCAAGCACAAGCTATACTAGATATGAGATTAAGAACTCTTCAAGGTTTGCAAAGAGAAAAAATAGAAGAAGAGTATGAGCAATTAATGAAGTTGATAGCACATTTAAGAGAAATATTAGCAAGTGAAAAACTTGTTTATGACATTATAAAAGAAGAGTGCTTAGAGCTAAAAGAAAAATATGGTGATGAAAGACTTACAAAAATAGTTGCAGCAGAAGGTGAATTCAACGAAGAAGACCTAATCACTGAAGAAAATTCTATAATTGCCCTAACACACTTTGGATACATAAAGAGAATGCCTCAAGATACATACAAGAGTCAAAGAAGAGGTGGAAAAGGCATTACAGGAATGACAACAAGGGAAGATGACTTTGTAAAACAAATATTCAAAGCTTCAACACATGATATAATTTTATTCTTTAGCAATAAAGGTAAATTATATAGATTAAGAGGATTT
This sequence comes from uncultured Clostridia bacterium, assembly GCA_944393335.1. GTDB lineage: Bacteria > Bacillota > Clostridia > TANB77 > CAG-508 > CAG-793. The sequence goes on from CALXZV010000135.1 coordinate 1,131, forward strand.
GAAATACCAGAGGCAGGAAGAACTGCAAAGGGCACAGCAATAGTTAACTTACTTGCACTAGAGGCTGGAGAAAAAATTACAGCTGTTATTCCAATTAAGAATTTTGAAGATGGCAAATTCTTACTTATGGCTACAAAAACTGGTATGATAAAGAAAACGCCACTTAAAGAATATGACTCAGCAAGAAAAACAGGATTACTTGCAATTAACCTAAAAGAAGATGATGAACTAATAGATGTTAGACTAACAGACGGAGAAGACAATGTAGTATTAGTAACCCAAAAAGGTATGTGCATCACATTTAGTGAAAAAGACGTAAGACCTGTTGGCAGAACAGCACAAGGTGTTATAGGAATTAGACTAGACAAAGATGATGTAGTTGTAGGTATGGAATCTATAGTTTCAAATAAAAATGAAACACTACTTGCAATCACTGAAAACGGTTTTGGAAAGAGAACAGAACTTGATGAATATAGAGTACAAACTAGAGGTGGAAAAGGTGTAATAACATACAAAATAACCTCTAAAACAGGAAACATAGTTGGAATCAGAATTGCAAACGAAGATGAAGATGTAATGATGATAACAGACACAGGTACAGTAATAAGAATAAAAGCAAAAGAAATAAGTGTACTTGGAAGAAATACTCAAGGCGTTACTCTAATGAGAACAAACGACGGTGGCAAAGTAGTAAGCATTGAAACAATAGAAGAAGATCCAGAAGGATTGGATGAAAAATAAAATTTTTCAGTTAAATTTTTTCAGTTGGGGACGGTCCTAAATCGAAAATTTTCGAAAAAGGACCGTCCCCAACTGAAAAAAATACTAAAAGAAAATGGCTATACATTAGCCATTTTCTTTTTTATACGTATGTCATCTCCAAAAAAGTAACAAGCTTCATAATTACCAATTATTCTAGATAAAATTCTTTCATCATAATTATTATATAGTTCTTGCAAAGATAAGTTGGTTGAGATAATTGTTTTTGTTATAGTGTTATTTTGATTTAATAACCTAGAGTTTATTATATTAAATAATTCTGTAATTTTTAAATTGTTTTTTGTTTCTGTTCCTAAATCATCAATAATAAGTAAATCTACAGAATTTATTGTTGCAACTATGTTATTATTTGTTTTGCCAAATTTGTAATCTATTATATTATCTAGCATAAGTGGAGCAGTTTGGTAAAGTACAGTTTTGCCTTTTTTTATCATTTCATTTGCTATGCAAGAAGATAAAAAAGTTTTTCCTAGACCTGAATTTCCACAGAAAAGTAGATTATTCTCATTTGGGTCATCAAAATTTTCAATGAATTTATCACATATTTTTCTGATTTTTAATATGTTTTCTCTTGGAGATAATTTTGATTTATACTTTTCTTCATCAGGTTTATCTGAGTAATAATTTATATTAAATTTAGAAAAATTTTGATTTTCTAAATCATAAATATTTGAATTATTATATTGTATATTGTATAATTTTTGCTTTATGCAAGGACAAAGTGTAACTCCATTTTCTGTTTGAATATATCCTGTATCTTTGCAATTAGGACATTCAAAATGTGGTTCTAAGTCTTTTTCTGTTTTTCCATATTTACCTAAAAGCTCAACTTTTTGCTTTTTTAAGTTACTCAATTCACTTTTTAGTTTTTGTGGAGCTTTGGGGTCTTTTTGTGTTAAAACAGATTTTATAGCATAAATTGAAACAGAATTTATGTCATTATCTATTTTTTCTAGACCGAGGTATTTCTGAATACATTTCTATTTTTTTTGCTTCTGCATCAGATATTGCTCTAGAACGTTTTTGGTCATATTCAACTAGCAAGGTTTGCAAATTTTTTGCGTTCAAATTTTATCACCTC
>CALXZV010000136.1 GCA_944393335.1 uncultured Clostridia bacterium
GTTGTATTACTTATAACTCTTGCTAAAGATGTTTTTCCACAACCTGGTGGTCCCCAAAGTATTATTGAACTTAATCTGTCTGCTTTTATTGTTCTATATAGTATTTTATCTTTTCCAAGTATATCTTCTTGTCCTACATATTCATCTAAAGTTTGTGGCATCATTCTATATGCCAAAGGCTGTGACATATCCATAACTAATTCCTCTCTTTTATTTATTGTCTTTATTATTAGAATTTATATATCAATTTTTAAGCTTTTTTCTAAATATATTTATCTTCCTAAATATTTTAGTCCTTGTTTTATAATTTCTTCTACTGTAAGTTTATTTGTATCTATATTAGATAATGCTTTTTCTACATCTTTTCTTGTATAGCCTAAGACGCAAAGTGCTTCTACTGCATCATTTGCTTTGTTATCTAATACTATTGCTTCTTTAATTTCTTCGTTTTTGCTTTCTTCTATGCCTTGTTCAGTTTTCATTTTATCTTTTAATTCTAATATAATTCTAGCTGCTGTTTTTGCACCTATTCCTGGTAGTTTTTTAAGTGTATTTACATCATTAGTAATTACTGCTAAAGCAAATTTAGATGGAGTAATATTGCTAAGTATTGTTATTGCACTTTTTGCTCCTACTCCTCCTACGCTAATTAATAATTCAAATGTTACAAGCTCTTCATTATTTAAAAATCCATATAAGCTTATATCATCTTCTCTTACTCTCATATAAGTAAATACTTTTGCTTTTGTACCTTTTTCTAATTCGTTTATTGCCGTTTCTGACATAAATATTTTATATCCAATTCCACCAACATCTACTACAATATAATCTTTTGCTTTTATTTCTAAAGTTCCTTTTATGTATGAGATCATTTTCAATTTCCTTTCTAAACAATTTTGCTGATTTTATTAATATATATGTATATTGAAGCTTTTTTATATTAAGCTAGTTTTCATTTTAACACAAAATTTGATTTTTGTGCATATTTTTTTGAAAAGTTGGAAATTATATACATAGAATTTAATTTTTAGGAGGTTTTTATGGGAATTGAAAAACATATAAAAGTAACAGGAAGATCAACTATTTCTTGGAAAGATGCCATTGTTAAAACTGTTGAAGAAGTTGCAAAAACACTTGATTATATTACAAGTGTAAAAATATTAGATCAAAGAGCTAAAGTTACTGTAAACAAATTAACAGAATATTATGTAGATTTAGATATTACATTTATGGTGGATCAAAGTAAATAAATTATCTTTAGTCATAGTACTTACGCATTCTAAGCTAGGCTAAAAAATATTATCGTGTCTTAGTAAAATTTTAAGAGAAAGGAGATATTTTATGAATCCAATTGAAACTCCAAAAGAGTATAACAAATATGTTGAAGCCAAAGCACCTAAGTCGCCAATTTTAAAAGATTGCTTTAATGCTTTTTGGGTTGGTGGTCTTATATGCTGTTTGGGACAAGTAATACTTGAATTTTGTTTATATAAAGGATTGGACCAAACATCTAGCAGTACAGTGGTTTCAATTTGTTTAATAGGACTATCTGCACTTTTGACTGCTTTAAATATTTTTAATAAACTTGGTAAATTTGCAGGAGCTGGTACTCTTGTACCTATTACTGGTTTTGCAAACTCTATTGTTTCTCCAGCAATTGAGTATAAATCTGAAGGATATGTTATGGGTGTAGGTGCAAAAATGTTTACCGTAGCAGGACCTGTGCTTGTTTTTGGTATTTCTGCTTCTGTTATTATTGGAATTATTGCATGTTTCTTTGTTTAGTTAGTTGAAAAAGAAAGAAAGGATAGTAAAATGAAAAAATTAGGTAATCAAACTTTAAAATTAGACCACCCACCTACAATATTAAATACGGCTTCTATTGTAGGACCAAAAGAATCTGACGGACCTCTTGCACAATATTTTGATAAATGTTTGGAAGATGAATTTTGGGGAGAAAAAACTTGGGAAAAGGCCGAAACAAAAATCTTTAAAGAAACTGTAAATACATTGCTTGCAAAATCAGGTTTGTCTGCTAAAGATATAGATTATTCGTTTGCAGGAGATTTATTAAATCAATGTATTTCATCAAATTTTGGTATGAGAGATTCCAATATTCCATTTTTTGGTTTATTTGGAGCTTGCTCTACCTTTGTTGAAAGTTTATGCATAGGTTCTGTTTTTATAGATAGCCTTGCTTGTAACAATGTGCTTTGTGCTACATCTAGCCATTTTTGTAGTGCTGAAAAGCAATTTAGATTTCCGCTAGAATTAGGAAATCAACGTACTCCTACCAGTCAATGGACTGTAACTGGTGCTGGTGCTGCAATACTTTCTAAAAAAGGTCTTGGACCATATATAACTCATATTACACCTGGAGTTATAACAGATTTAGGAATAAAAGACGCTAATAATATGGGAGCTGCAATGGCTCCAGCCGCACTTTCCACACTTCTTGCACATTTTGAAGATACTGGCAGAACTCCAGATTATTATGACGCTATTATTACAGGTGACTTAGGACATTTAGGAAAATCAATATTAATAGACTTAGCCAAGTCTAAAGGATTTGATTTATCTGAAAACTATGATGATTGTGGTGTTCTTATGTTTGATAAAAATAAACAAGACACCCACGCTGGTGGAAGTGGTTGTGCATGTATTGCAACTGTATTTTCGGGTTATTTATATAAACTTATGAAGCAAGGTCATATGAATAAACTTTTGCTAATGGCAACCGGTGCGCTTATGAACTCTACTACATCACAGCAAGGTGAATCTATACCTGGAATAGCTCATGCTATATCTATAGAAATGGAAAAGGAATAAATGCTTCTAAGTTCTAGTTTTTCTTTATTAAAAAATAAACAGAACTATAAATTTATTTGAAAGGAGTAATCGCAAAAGCGATAATTAGTTATGGAATTTTTACAAAGTATAGATTGG
>CALXZV010000137.1 GCA_944393335.1 uncultured Clostridia bacterium
TTTACTTAAATCAGCAGATGTTATTTCTTGCTTTGGCAAATATTTTCCTCTACCTATAATTTTTATTCCACTCATATGTGCTCCGTTTGTTTAAACTTTTTTGTGTTTTTATTTTATTGATTTTAAAATACCATTTATATTCTCAATAATTTTTAATATAATTTCTTTTCTATCAAAATTTTTGCTAAATTGCTTTTTTAACGATGTTGCTATTTTTATAGTTTCATCGTCAAAACATATTTCATTTACATTAAATCCTATACTTATAATCAAATAATTTATTTTCCCTGAAATAGTATTTATTTCTGTAAGAATTCCACATATTTTTTTGTTATTTAATAATAAGTCATTAGGGTATTTTATGGTTAAATCAATATTGTATAAATTTTTTATAGTTTTTTTAATACTTTCTGCTACATCAACTGTTATGTTATTTAAACTAGATAAATCGCAATCTGGCTTAAAAAGCATACTCATTGCAATATTGTCATCACTTCCTGTGTACCAAGTTCTGCCGTGAGTTCCTATTCCTGCAGTTTGCTTGTTTGCAATAATTACAGTGCCATTTTCTAATTTATCTTGATTTTCTTTAACATATAAATGCGTTGATGGCAATTCATCAAAGTATTTAATTTTGTTTATTTCGTTCATATTTTTCACATATATATTTTATAAAAAAGAAAAAAATCTTGCAAGTATATGACCGGGTAGTATAAGAAAAAAAACGTATGTGCATTCACTGGTACACATACGTTTAATTTTTAATCACTTCCAAACAATTCATCAAATTTTGCTTCTAATTCTTTTTGAATATCTATTTCATCATCTGATGTATCTTGCATTTGCTTTGTTACTTCATCTTCAAATCCCGGAAGAATGTTTGCTGTCTGATTTCTAACATTTGAAGTATTATTCAAAGGCTGATTATTTGGTGCAGATGCAAAACTTGATCCCACATTTGAGTTTACCCCAATATTGAATCCGTTATTTTGAACTGCTGATGAACCTTGCAAGCCTTGATTTCCTTGCACTGGATTTGCTCCTGCCATATCCGCTTGAAAGCCTTGCAACGGGCTAATCCCTGCCATTCCTTGAGCTGGTGTTTGCATCGTGCTTCCTGCCATATCACTAGCCATACCTTGATTTCCCTGAACAGTATTTGCTGGCTCTGTTGGTTTAGCATCCTCAAACAAATCATCTAAAGATTCAATTTTAACATCCTTATTTTGCTCATCTGCCTTTTCATCACCTGTATAAGGATTATATGGGTTATATTTTCTCCAATTACCTCTATCTGGGCATTCATAATCATTATGATTAATTCTAGATGAATCAAAATCTCTAAGCATTGGAGTTTTAAAGTACCAGAATTTTTTAGCTTTTATTGGTTTTAATCCTTTTTCAAAGATTATACAATCATTATTATCCATTCTTCTAAGTTCATCAGGTGTCATTAAAGCTCTAGCCATAATTTGATCTGACTCACTAAATCCAGTTCTTACATCTACATTATTTCTATTAACTGATTTACTATTATGCTTGATTGTTTTTTCGCCTAACTCTTTTGAAAAATATTCGACAGTAGCATATGAGTTACTTCCTAAGAACACGTGAGTATCACAGTTACCTATAATTGTTTCATACGATTTTTCATATATTGCTTTTAATTGGTCTAAGTTCTGTAATATAACACTAAATGAAATTCCTCTACTTCTACTTGTAGATATTTTTTTATCAAAGTCTGGAACTTGACCTATGTTTGCAAACTCATCAAGTATGAAAAATGTTTGAACTGGCAGTTTGCCACCATTTTTATCTGCAAAATCATATAACTGTTGTATCATTTGTGAGAAAAATATTGTAAGTAAAAAGTCATATGCACTATGTGTGTCTGATGATACAACATATAAAGCAGTTTTCTTAGTTGCAATATCAACAAAATCTATTGTATTCGTTGAAGTTACATCTGCTATTTCTTTTGAGTCGAATTTACCAAGTTTTGATTGCAATGTACTTAAAATTGAGCTATATGTTTTTTCTGATGCTATTTCAACAGATTTATAGTTCATTCTTGCTGGGTGGTCATAAGGTAATTGACTCATAAGTTCTGTAAGTAAGTTGCTTCCACCATTATTATTTGCTGCTCTAACAAGTTCTGCACAACTTGCTAAGTTTTGCTCTTCTGGAGGTCTTGTGGCTATAATGTAATAAATAAGAGCCTTAAGTAAAATTTCAGCCATGTTATCCCAATATGGGTCTGTTGCTGTTCCTTCTGCTTTTTGTCCTTTTACAATAGTATTTGCTATAACATCTACGTCTATTTCATTTTGAATATGCTGTAATGGGTTATAACTATCACTACTTGTTGGATTAACCAAATTTAATATTTTTATTTCATAGCCATTTTTTTGTAAAAAGCCTGCTGTTGTATCATATATTTCACCTTTAGGGTCTGTAAATACATATGAACCTAGCATTTGATGTGCATTTGGTATGGTATAACTTGAAGATTTACCAGAACCAGAACCACCGACAATTAGTACATTTATGTTTCCTAATTTATTTAATGGTAAATAATGATTTTGAGCTAAAAGTAAACCTGAATTTCTACTTAAAACTCTATATTGCTCTCCTCCTTGGCACCAATCACTTGAACCATGCTCTATATCTTGGTATTTACTCTTTCTTCTTGCTTTAAATGCTCCTATTCCCACAGCTAAAGCAACAATTACTGTATACCAAAGTGTTGTACTACCAAAAGCTCCTATTGCTTCACTTGTGAAAACCTTGCCAATTGATGAAAATGATACTATATTTTCTACTAATGCTTCGATAAAAAGAGCTATATCGAATAAACCATCAACATAGCTCTGACTAATGCTTAAAGCAATAGGCGCAACTAAAAAGATTTCGCCTATTGCCCATAATACTAA
>CALXZV010000138.1 GCA_944393335.1 uncultured Clostridia bacterium
CTTTACTCTTTTTAATTTCTTAAGTTTTTATAAGGTATTTTCCCAAAAAGCCTCGACCATTATTTATCCAATTTTAAACAATTTCCAATTGTATCTCCTGTTCTCAAATAAGTGTATTTTGGAAACTCAAATAATACTGGACTAAATTTGGTATAATCTATTTTTCCACGCTCGTCCAAATTTTCTTCTTGAACATAAGTATTATCTATTGTCATTATAAAATTATCAAAAGCATCTCTTCACTAACTAAATTTATAGATAATTTTTTTGTTTCTTTAATTCCTTTATTTGTATAGTGAGCTTTTACTAAACTTACCATAACTCTATCATGTCCTATAATTCCGCTATGTCCAGCTAAAAGCCAATTTACTTTTCCATCTACCATTGTTCCTATTACTAATAATGGCATTGGATATAAAGCTAATTTTGAACCAATATTTTTTTGCATTTTTAATTTCCTCCTTTTTTAATTTTTATTATTAATTTTTTTATTTTTTACTTTTCTAATTAAAGAAAAGATAACATAAATAACAAGTGCAATTGCAATTAATACTGCAACATATTTTAAGTAGAATAACAATGGACTTTGCTCATAATCAAAGAACTTGAAGTCATTTACCAAAAACATATCTTCCCCTACTCTTAAATTTACAAATGAGTATATTCCTAGTCCTACTAAAAGAACTATTATAAAGTAATATACATATTCAAATGTACTGTTTTTCATCTTAGAATTTAATTTTTGCATTAATGCTGTAATATGGAGACCTACATGAATTGCCATTAGTATAAATCCCCAAGAAGTTGACAGCATATGCAATCTTCTTCCAAACATTGTAGTAGGTATATCTAAAAATGCGAATACATCTGCTGAAATCATTATTCCACTTACCATCATTCCTACCATAGCTATTAAAAGTAATAAATTTAGTATAATGTGGAATGTTCTTTGAAAGTTATGTTTTCCTTTAAAAATTGATTTATATCATTTAATGTTTAATACGTGATGAATTATAAATAGTATAAAGGTAATTGTTCCTAATATTTCATGTACTTCATTTTCAGTTGCATAATATCCCATCAAAATGATGAAAAGCAAAGTCATAACAACATCTAAAATCATTCTAAATCTTTTCATAATTTTTCTCCTGTATTCTGACTAATTTTATTAACAATAATATTGCTTAGCTTAATAATCTTATAATACCTTTATATGCAATATCGTAAATAGATAAAGCTTTATATGGTACATCAGAAATCTTCATAGCTTGCAATTGTCTTTCTGTCACTTCTGAATAAGGATAAATTCCGTACATTAATGGAAAGAACAAACATACAAACTCTTCTCTTTCTTCTTTACTGATTTTTTCAAAAAACTTATCTACACATTTTTTTAATGTTTTTATTGCATCTCCATAAGCTTTTTTAAAGTCTATTAATTCTTCCATTCTGCTGTTTTCTTCCATGTCATACATATTCATAGAAAGCAATTTTAATAAATTCTTTCTTTTAGTAACTGTATTAGCTAATTTATCCGCAAATACTTCTTTTGTCATTTCTTGATTTTGCTCATAAATTACATTTAAGTCTTCTATCCATCTTTCATATTCTCTTTTTAAAAGTGCTAAGAAAATTTCTTCTTTTGTTTGAAAATAATTGTATATTGACGTACGAGAAAATGTTGTTTTTTCTCCTATACTTTTTATTGTTATATCTTTAAAGCTATTATTTTCATAAAGTTTTTCGCAAGCGTTAATAATTTCTTCTTTTCTCATATCAACAATTTCCTTGCTCATTTTTTTCTCCCTTCTGACACCGTGTCAATTTAATTATTATATATCACATCTCTGACACCGTGTCAATAGTTTTTTAAAAAATCAAAGCAAGTAATTATAAATCACTTGCTTTGCACCTTTTAATCTACTCAATTTTTGAAAATATTGTATTTTTTAATGCTCTGCATCTTCTTTAGTTCTATGAACTGTTCCTTTTGGATGTTGAGGTGGTGCATATATTGAATACAATTTTATTGGTATATTTCCTATATTAATAAGATTATGCCATTTTCCCGCTGGTATTACAATAGCAAAATCATCATATACTTTTCTTTCAAAATCAAGATTATTTTCACTATCACCCATTTGAACTAATCCAAATCCCTGTTCAATTCTAATAAATTGATCAACATTTGGATGCATTTCTAAGCCAATACTTTCTCCTACATTTATACTCATTAGTGTAATTTGTAAATGTTCTCCTGTCCATAATGCTGTACGAAAATTTTCGTTTTGCTTTGTTACTTCATTTATATTTACAACAAATGTTTCAGCTCCATAATCTTTTATATAACATGAATCCGTCCTGTTACACTCTATATTATGATAGTTCATATATCCATACATATCATCATTTTGTCTATAATTATCATAATAGTTTTTATAAAAATTGTTCATATTATAAAATTCCTTTCATATATTACTTATATTAATATATGAAAATTTAATTAAATTTGCTATTATAATTATTTTTATCTTCTTTAATTCATTTTTATATAACTTTTAAAACATATGTTGACTTTTTCTAAAATTTCAATATCCAATTTTCTACTTTTCCCTTGGCACTGTGAACCGTACTTCCTTGAATAGCTAAGCTATCTACTATTTTTGCACCTTTGCATATTTTAGATACATCAGACACAACTGAGCCAAGTCCTGAGCCTTCGTGCGTTGTAAATTTCCAAATAAACTCATAATTATCTCCTCCAATCTAATTTATTTTATTGACTTTTCTAATTCAAATCACAATCCTTTCTTGCTTTATTCTAATATTTTTAATAAGCTTTGCTAATATCTAATATTATAAATTATTTTTTCAATAAGTCAACAAGTAGTACCACATTTTTATTTTTGCTATAATCT
>CALXZV010000139.1 GCA_944393335.1 uncultured Clostridia bacterium
GACTTTATCTGACTTTTCAATTTGCTGGTTATTTATTCTCCACGAAAATATATCATGTTGCATAAATGTGTATTGATCACTTGTAACTATTGTATATTTTTCTTCATGTTCTAGTAATCTTCCAAAAATAGAAGATTGTGGAATATATGTGTTTATTTTATTTAATATTCTTTTATATTTTTCATTTTCTACAACTGTTTTGTCAAAGCCTGGTCCGTCAAAGTTTGTTATATCTATTATTTTATCTTGTACTTTTTTTGAGCAAAATATTCCTGCGTAAACAGCTAAATTACCACCTTTAGAATGTCCTCCCAAATGAATTTTACAATTATATTTTTTAGATACTCTTCTTATGTATTTTAAAGCTTCTACTTGTGCTGGTATATGTGTCATAAAGCTTAAATTGAAATCTTCTTTCCACCCTACAAGTGTATCATCAGTACCTCCATATGAAATGTATATTTCATCATTTTCTAAATGAATCGTAATTGCTACGAATTGTTTTTCTTTTTTGTCATCTCTTGAAAAATAATAATCAGTTACAAGCAAATCTTTATATCTATTACTTTTTCCAACTAGCTTAATAAGTTCTTTGTCGTTTTTCATAATAAATTTTTTAATCTCTATGTCTTTTAGTTTGTTAGCTATTGTCTCAAATGTTTCTTTTTCTTCTATTTTTATATCTTCGAACGGCAAATAAGATAACCTTGAAAAAATAAGGTTATCTATTTCATTAAACTGTTCTTCTTGAAATGTGATATTTCCATTTTCTTTTATGTAATCTAATATATTTGCCATAAATTTACCTCTCTATTTCTATTCTTTGTCCTTCGTCTGGATAATCTGGGCTTAAGTTTAATTTTGTTAATTGCTGTATAGCTAGTAATGTTTCTTTATCTATTTGCAAATCAAATGGGTAATTATCAATTTGCCTTGCTAATTCTACCATTTGTCTTAATAGTGTTTTAGCTCCACTGTTGAAGTCTAAATTAAATCTTTTGGCTAAAGCATCCCATTTTGCCTCATCGAATATTGGTGTTTTTGCTTTTGCCATTGTTTTTAATTGTTTTGCTAAATCTCCATCTGCATTTTTATGCTTTTTCAAATACATGTCTATGTATCCAATTGCAAGTTTATCTTGATTTTGTTTTTTGCTTCTAGCTACTACTGTAAATAGTGTTTCCCTATTTGATAATAGTTTTGCATAAGCTTCAAATTCTTCTTCGCTCATTTCTAATATTTGTTGTAATGATGCTTTTGGTTTTTCTGCTAGCTGTGGCGTGTCAGTGTCTTTTCTTACTTGTGGTTCTGAATGGCTATCTTTTTCTAATGTAGTAGATTGAGTTTTTTCATTTACTGCTTTTGTTTCAGTTGTGGCTACTTTATCATCTTTAATCTCTTTTGATTTTTCAAGTGCTATTTTATCATTAATTTTCTTTATTGTAACTATCCATCTTGCCTTACTCTTTGGATATTTAGTAAATAAATATCGTACTAAGGTTTTTGCTCTTTCTAATTCGTCTTTTTCTATCAAAATATTCAATCTTTGTGAAGCAAAATTTGCTCCTGATTTCGAATATTTTTTTTCACTCTCAATTGCCTCTTTTTCTGCTTCATCTAGTTTTCCTGATGCTATTAATGCTTCTATTCTTTGAGAGGCAAATATGTTCCCATAAATATCTTTATATGTTTTTTCAAATTCTCTTGTTTTTTCTATTGCCTTTTGATATTGCTTTGCACTTATAAGAGCCTTTACTAGTTGAGAGTCATAAATATCTCTCTTTTCAGGACCCTGTCTTTTAAATTCCTCTATAACTCTAGCGGCTTCTTCTACTCCTTTAGATTCTACTAATATTGTTATAATTTGACTTTCATAAACATCTTTATTAAAATAGTATTTTTTTATTGCTATTTTAGCCTCTCTTTCAGCCTCTTCATAATTTTGGCTTTGCATTAAAGCTGTTATCCTTTGTGAAGCTAATACAGCAGCACTTTTGAATTTTCTATGTGTGTAAAACTCATTTTCATAAGTTTTTGAACTTTCAATAGCTTCATCATATCTTTCTAATCCAATTAATGCACTTATTTTATGACTGCCAAAATAATCTATCCCATATTTTTCAATCATGTCATCCGTTTCTCTTAGTGCTCCATCATAGTTTTCACATTGCAAATATGCATTCACTCTTAAGGAAGCAAATTTTAAAGCATATTTCGGATATTCTTCCTCACATTTTTTGCTTAATTCTATTACTTCTTTAATAGCAGAAGTGTTAGTTAATGCTCTTATTTTTTGAAGTCTAAAAGCTTGTCTATTCCAAGGATATTTTCTTTCCAATTCTTCTTCCAATTTTAATGCCTCTTCAATCATATCTAACCCTATCATTGCCTGCAATTTTTGATTTTCTATAGACGACACTTGCCTTGGATATTTATTTACATAATATTCTGTTGTATATTTTTCACATAAACTTAAAGCTCTTGCAAATAATTTTCTATTATTTAATGATTTGATTTTTGCCATTACATTTAACAGCATTTCTATATTTTTATCTTCATATACTGGTTTACTACTATTAAAAGTTCTTCTACCTTTGATGTCCATTTTGGGTGCACTTGATTCATTACTTGAGTCTATTTCATCTTGCCCAACATTTGCCTCATCATTTTTAACAGCAGATGTTTGTGAAGCATTTTCTTTATCTTTTTCAACCCCATCTTTTTCAATAGTTTGCTCCTCATCTTTACTTACTTTGCTTTGTTCTTCTCTTGAAACACCTATTGCTTTCTTTTTCCAAGAATAGATTGTTGGCAT
>CALXZV010000140.1 GCA_944393335.1 uncultured Clostridia bacterium
ATCAATTACCTTATTGTAATTAATTACTACACTCTTATGGTACCAAACTTATTTTATTAAATCTTACGATATATATACAGCCCCAAGGGTTTCAGCGATTTTTGTCATTATTTTGCGCTCCTTATTTTTTCTTAATTATATATTTGAATAGCTATTTTTTCAAGTTCAAAATTTTTGTTTTTTCTAGCTAATTACCAACTGAAGCAGTTGTATTTTCGCCATTTTTATTGTATAATACCTAATATACAAGCGAAAGGAACAATCACAATGTTTAATTTAGACAAATTAGAATTTAATAATATACGTGAAAATTTAGCAAATTATACTCAAACTTTTGTAGGAAAAAAATTAGCATTAAGTTTAGAGCCTTCTTCAAAAACTATGGAAGTTAAGTCTTGGCTTAATGAGACTAACGAATGTTTGCAAATTAGAAATATTAAAGGTGAATTACCTATTTCACAAATAGATGATGTAAGTTTTCTTATAAAAAGCTTAAAGAGCTCTCTTTCATTATCTGCCAAAGGGTTACTTGAAATATGCAATATTTTAAGAACTGCAAGAGAACTTACTGAATATATTAAAGATTTGGAAGCTCCACTACCTACTATCAAAGATTATTTTTCTATGCTTTATTCAAATAAAGATATTGAAAATAAAATAAGCTCGTGCATTATTTCTGAAGATACTATTGCTGACAATGCTTCTCCAAAACTTTATAGCATTAGAAATAGTAAAAAAGCTTTAGAAAATGACATTAAAAATAAACTAAATCAAGTTATGCATGCAAATAGCAAGTACATAATGGATCAAGTTATTACTATTAGAGATGGTAGATTCGTTATTCCTGTAAAAGATGAATACAGGAGCTTTGTAAAGGGCTTTATTCATGATACATCAAGTAGTGGCTCTACCGTTTACATTGAGCCAATGGCTGTTTTTGAGATTAATAATAAAATAAATAATTTAAGTTTAGAAGAAAACAAAGAAATTGAAAGAATTTTAAGCGCTCTTTCTGGCTTACTTTTCCCTATTGTTTATCAAATAGAAAAAGATGTTGAAATTATTTCTAAGCTTGATTTCATTAACGCCAAAGCCAAACTTGCTATAGAAATGGAAGCAAATTTACCTATAATTTCAAATGAAATAAATTTGATTAAAGCAAGACATCCTCTAATTCCAAAAGATAAAGTTGTTCCAATAGATATTTATGTTGGCAAGGATTTTACTACATTAGTTATTACCGGTCCAAACACTGGTGGAAAAACTGTTAGCTTAAAAACTGTAGGTTTACTTTGCCTTATGGCTCAATCTGGTCTATTTATCCCTGCCGGTGAAAATTCTACTGTTAAAATATTCGAAAATATATTTGCAGATATTGGTGATGAACAAAGCATTGAGCAGTCTTTAAGTACATTTTCTAGCCATATGACTAATATTGTAAAAATTGTAGAAAAAGTAAATGATAAAAGTTTAGTTTTGGTTGATGAATTAGGTTCTGGTACTGACCCAATAGAAGGTGCAAATTTAGCTTTAGCACTTCTTGAATATTTTCATAATCAAGGAGCTATTACTGTTGCAACAACTCATTATCATGAAATAAAAAATTATTGTATAACACATGATGGATTTGAAAATGCAAGTTGTGAATTTGATATAGAAAAATTAGAACCTACATACCACTTGCTTATAGGTATTCCTGGTAAAAGTAATGCTTTTGCCATAAGTAAACGTTTAGGACTCAAACAATCTATTTTAGATAGAGCAAATAATTTAATGGAAAAACCTGATACAGATGTTGAAACTTTAATGAAAGAAATTTATGATGACAGAATTTCCATAGAAAATTTGAAAAAAGAAGAAGAAAAAAACTTAAATCAAGTAACTCTATTACGAAAATCTCTTGAAAAACAAGTATCAGATAGACTTGCCCATGAAGAGGAAAAAGTCGAAAAGGCTAAAAAACAAGCTAGAGAAATATTGCAAGATGCAAAAGATGAAGCTAATAGAGTAATAAGAGAATTAAATGGATTAGGCTCAAAAGATTTGAAAAAAGCAAATGAATTAAGAAATAAATTAAACGCTGATTTAAAAGAAACTGAATCAAGTCAAGGCTTAGATTTAAGTGTTTTGTTAAAATTAAACAATCAAGAAACAAATAAACCAAGTGGGCAAAAATTAGGAAATGCTAAAAATTTAGCTAAGTCTAATACACATACAAAATCTTCTGTGCATATTTCAAATACTTCTGCATATAACGTTTCACCTGAGATAAACCTTATTGGAGAAAACGTAGATACTGCAGTAATGGCACTTGATAAATATTTGGATAACTGCACAATGGCTCACTTAAAACAAGTTAGAGTAATTCACGGCAAAGGCACTGGAAAACTACGTGAAGGCATACACAATTACTTAAAGAAATCTAAATATGTTAGTTCATACAGAATTGCAGGCTATGGTGAAGGCGACTATGGTGTAACAATTGTGGAGCTAAAATAATTTTTTCAGTTGGGGACGGTCCTAAATCGAAAATATATTTTCGATTTAGGACCGTCCCCAACTGAAAATTTCCTACACTCTTCTTAAGCAATTTCTAAATTGTCTTTGGCAAGCACAAGTTCTGCAAGCAGTTGTATTAGGGTCTCCATTGCATAATGTGCCACATCCACAATTCCAATTGTTTCCGCTTCTACCTTGTCTACTATTATTTGAATTACAGCCGTCATTATTACATGATGAGCCCCTGCCTTCGCCTGTTCTTGAATTGCC
>CALXZV010000141.1 GCA_944393335.1 uncultured Clostridia bacterium
GATGACATTGCATTACTTACTGACCTAAAACTACTTGAAAAGTCCATATGTGACATTATAAATATTGTTGGATATATGTTGTAATCATAGTTATCAAAGTCAGGGTATACAATTTTTAATTCTTTTATTACTTTTTCAGATATACCAAATGCAGTAGCATATACCAAGTATTTTTCCCATATTGCTATATCTGGTACTTCCTTTTCTTTAAGAAGTGAAAAATCTTCCATATACTTTTTAAATGCTTTCCACTTGTCTTGTTCATCTACACCTTCTTGAGTGTAAACGCTTATTCTGTTATTTGCTCTATTTATTAAAATAAAGTCAACTATAAGCCATATTAATGCTATAACTAATAAATACCATGGAATTCCTATGCTGTTTACTGTATTTGTAACAAAGTCCATATTATCTAGTAAAAATACTAAAACAAATGGTATAAATACACCTATAGAGCAACCTGCCATATTGGCATTTCTTCTTTTTATTCCTTTTAAATCTAGTATTCTATTTGTTGTTAGTTTTGATTTAATTGCTTTATCTATTGCACTCTTTAATGCTACAACTTTTGAGCTATTATTGCTTATATATTTTTTTAGCTCTTTCATTGTAATTTCATTTGCATTATCTGACTCTCTACTTCCACCAAATATTGATTTAGATTTATTTTGGCAAGCTGTAATTAAAAAGTTTAATATTATTATTTCATCACTATTAAGGCTAACGCTATTTGAATCTTGAGGCAAAATAGTAATTTTGCTATCTTTTTTACCTCCATCTGGAATTTCTTCTATTTTTATTATTTTTTTCAAAGATAAATCTAAAACTGTTGAAGAAAATACTTGCCCCAGCTCATACTGCGTAAATCCTTGATATTTATCTGTTAAAATATATAATGCCTCTGCAGGACTTGCATCTTGTCGTGGTAAATCTCTAAAATAATCAAAATGTGTAGTTGGAACTACAGGCTTTACCTTTAATAATATTCTTATATTTTTTATTGCAAAGAATAATAATACTCCAAATATAATTAAACATACAATGGCACTAATTATTATTTTTACCATCCTTGAGCTATTTGCTTCATCTGCCCATTCGTTTTCTTCTTGAAGGATATAGTTTAGCCTATTTGCATTATACATTCTGCCAGAATAAGTAATTAAATCATTTGGCATAGCAATTCTTACTTCTACCATTTTTTCCGCTTTATTGTTATTTACTTCAAATGTAACTGTGTCGTTGCTAGCCTTTGTAATAGTACCATTTAAGTCAGGAGTATGTCCCCAAACCCTTAGGTCATCTAGGTTTGATACTTCTGCTGGTAATTTAATAGTACCAGTAATTTTTTTTGCTGGAATTTCAAAGTCTGAGCCCAAGAACTGCCAGTACATTTCTGCACAATCATTGTAAACTGCTATGGCATCTTCTACATGATATTTAATTTTGTATGTTTCTGTTCCAGAAGAATTATCATATCCTGTACCCCATGCAACTTCGTAGTTTGCCCCCATACTTATAAAATAATACTCATCTGTTGGTACATGGTAAGCATAGTCTCCATAGTCTTCCAATGGAATTTCTACACCACTTTTTGTTATTCTACTTACAGATCCATCTGTTATGTTTGTGTACTTAGTTGAATCTCTTTTAAATGTTTTAAATAAAGTGTTTGTGTCACTTATGTCAATATTCCAAGTTTCTACAACATCCATTGAACCATCACTGTTAATTTGTACATCAAAATTTAATCTGTTTAAGTACAAATCTGAACTTGCTTCTACACTATTAAATATTGATAAAGCTCCAAGTAAAAATACAATTAAAATAATTGCTCGTTTTAGAATTTTCATACTTTCCCCTTTGCATTTTGACTTTTAATTGCTAATGATTGATTTTTCTGTAGTTTCTCACAAAGCCAAAATGCTTTTTTAATATTATTATTTTATTCTCACAATTATATTACACTATTTTTATTTTTTTGTCTATGGGGTGTGAAAATATTTTTAGAAAGTCGTGGCGAGACGAACTGAGCTGGGGCCGAGCACAGGGCTGTCGTAGATGTTACCGCCGTTGGAGTTCGCGATATAAGCGCGGCTCGTATTGTACTGCGAAGAAGACCAATAGTCGTGGCTAAGTCCAAAAGTAATTGAATAATTGCTATTTGTAATTCCAAATGCTGCTCCAAATGCTGACCATTCTGATTTTGATGGTACAAACCATCCATTTGCTACCTCTTCTTGTATTACTCCCCACATATCTCTTGCATTTTGTGCTCCATATTGACTTGAATTCCAACTTGCTATCATTCTCTCAGTATTCACTCTTCCCGTTGGTTCTGCTCCAACGACAGCAAAATCATTTGCCGAACCACTTACATTATAACTGCTGTCCAAATTGCCATATGCATTATAATACCAATAAAATGTTGTATAATTTTCTGTTGTAAAATTATCTAATGCCATTACATAAAATCTATCGTTTCCACTTGTTCCTTCCATTGGTGCTATTACTTTTCCAGCTCCAAAGTGTTCGTCTGTATATTCTCCTTTTATATAATATTGCTTTAAATTTGTTTCTGATGGTATTGTATAAGCTCCCCAGCCATTATTTCCGCCATTCTCCGCTTTCTTCTTATCCTCCTAAATCGGCCCATATT
>CALXZV010000142.1 GCA_944393335.1 uncultured Clostridia bacterium
TTTTTCGTTTTAGGACCGTCCCCAACTGAAAATCTTGCTAAAAATATTTTACCAAAAATGTTGTACTTTTTCCATATTTTTTATATAATTAGTGCGGAGGTTAAGTTATGAAATTTATTGATAGAATTAAAGAACAAGCAAGAAAAGATATAAAAACTATAATTTTACCTGAAACTGAAGATATAAGAGTTTTAAAAGGTGCAGAAATTGCATTAGAAGAAAAAACTGCAAATATTATTTTAATTGGAAATGAAGATGAAATTAGCAAGCTTTCTAAAGAAAATAATATTAATATAGAAGGTGCAAAAATAGTTAACCCTGAATCTTGTGATAAGTTTGAAGAATATGCAAATTATCTATATGAATTAAGAAAAGCAAAGGGCATGACAATAGATAATGCAAGAGCTCTTTTGAAAGAAAATTCTAGATATTTTGCAACTATGATGGTAAAAATGGGAGATGCAGATGGTTTTGTATCAGGAGCGTCACATCCAACATCGGATACATTAAGGCCAGTTCTTCAAATTATTAAAGGTAGACCTGGTGTAAAAACTGTTTCTGCATTTTTTATTATGTGCTTGCCTACAAATGAGTTTGGAGAAGATGGTGTGTTTATTTATGCAGATAGTGGCATGAATGAAAATCCAACAGCTGACCAACTTTCAGATATTGCAATTACTTCTAGCGAATCTTTTATGGAGTTAGTAAACCCAGAAGGCACACCTAAAATTGCAATGCTTTCATATTCTACAAAGGGTAGTGCCCATTCTGAGCTTACTGAAAAAGTTGTGGAAGCTACTAAACTTGCACATGAAAAGGCTCCAGATTTACTTTTGGATGGAGAATTACAATTAGATGCTGCAATAATCCCAGAGGTAGCTGAAAGAAAAGCACCTGGTAGTCCTATAAAGGGAAATGCTAATATTTTAGTATTCCCAGACTTAAACGCAGGAAATATTGGATACAAACTAACGCAAAGATTAGCTCATGCAGAAGCATATGGCCCACTTTGCCAAGGCTTAGATAAACCAGTAAATGACCTGTCTAGAGGATGCAGTGCAGAAGACATTGCAGGTGTTGTGGCAATAACAGTTGTTCAAGCACAGCACAACGAAAGGAGAAAATAAATGTTAATTTTAGTTTTAAATTCAGGTAGTTCATCGCTTAAATATCAACTTATAGATACAATTACAAAAGAAGTCCTTGCTAAAGGTAATTTTGAACGTATAGGACAAAAAGATGCTTTTCTAACGCACAAAGTAGGCGATGAAAAGCACAAGTTTGAATTAGAAGTAGAAAATCACGAAATGGCTTTGAACATTATTTTGAGCAAATTAACTAGCAAAAGTTGTGGGGTTATTAGTGGTATAGATAAAATAGATGCAATTGGGCATAGAGTTGTGCATGGAGGTAATAAATTCACAGAGTCTGTTTTAATTACAGATGAAGTCATTAAACAAATAGAAGATTGCATACCACTTGCACCACTTCATAATCCATCAGCTTTAGCAGGTATAAGAGCTTGCCAAGAAATTTTACCTGGTAAGCCAATGGTTGCTGCATTTGATACTGCATTCCATCAAACTATTCCAAAAGAAAGATATATTTATCCAATACCATACAAGTTCTTAGATAAATATGGTATGAGAAAGTACGGATTTCACGGGCTTTCTCATAAATATGTAGCAAATAGAGTAGCAAAGCTTAAAGGAGTTCCAATTGAAAATTTAAAAATAGTAAATTGCCACTTAGGTCAAGGCGCAAGTATATGTGCTATTCAAAATGGTAAGTCAGTAGATACATCAATGGGCTTTACACCACTTGGAGGAATTCCAATGGGTACACGTTCGGGAGATATAGACCCATCAATAGTTACATATATTATGAAAAATGAAAAACTAACTCCAGAAGAAATGGATAATATACTTAACAAAAAATCAGGAGTATTTGGTGTATCTGAGGTTTCGGTTGACTTTAGAGATATTGAGGCAGAGGCTGAAAGAGGAGATCATAATGCAATCTTGGCTATGAAAATTTTTATTTATGATGTTGCTCAAACAATTGCCAAATATGCAGTTGCAATGCAAGGCATTGATGTGATAACATTTACAGCAGGAGTTGGTGAAAAAGGAATTGAAGATAGGGAATATATTTGCGAGCAATTAAAGTGCTTTGGAGTAAAACTAGATAAAGAGTTAAACAATGGCAAAAACATAGAAAGAAAAGTATCAACTGAAGATTCAAAAATAGAAGTATGGGTAGTTCCAACAAATGAGGAATTGCTTATAGCAGAAGATACTGAAGAAATTGTTAAAGGAATGCAAGTTTAATTTAAAAGTTAAAATGCAATCAAGTTTTATTGATAAAAATTTATAAAAAAATAGAAAGGAAACAAGTTATTATGAAAATTTTAGTAATCAATTGTGGAAGTTCATCACTTAAATATCAATTAATAGATATGGACGGAGAAAAATTAATAGCAAAAGGAACATATGAAAGAATTGGAGAAGCATCATTTTTGACACATAAAATAAATGGTCAAAAATATGTTTTACAAAATCCAGTAAAAACACATAAAGAGGCTTTAAACTTTGC
>CALXZV010000143.1 GCA_944393335.1 uncultured Clostridia bacterium
GGAATTGAATAGTTATTTAATATGTATTCTAATATTTTCTCATTATCTTCTGCTTGTCCCCAGCCCATACCGATTGCTAACGCCTTGATTTTTTCAAGTGATTTGTCTATATTTGCGTGAGAAAATATTATATGTGAATCTTTATCTTCTAATGGAAAAACAGTTGCTTCTAATAAGTATGGAGTAACACTGCTTACAATACTTTTAGGTATTATTAATCTTGTAACTCCTGAACCGCTTCGAATAGAAGCTGAACTTAAATTTGCAAGTTTTATTGCTCCAGAATACATATCACAACCACCCAGTATTCCTATATATCCAAAGTCTCCTTTATTGCTATTTACATCTCTTGGAGCGACAAAGGGTTTGCAGTCATTTAATTTAAAATCAAATTTCATATTTATTTTTCCTCCTGCATATATAATAGCATAAATTACTTGTTATTGTAAAACCCTATTAGTTAAATATTCTACAAAATCTTCTCTACTTAAAGGCTTAGCATAATAATACCCTTGTGCCATATCGCATCCCATATTCTTCAAAATATCTATTTGTTCCTTAGTTTCTACACCTTCAGCAACAGTTTTAATATTAAAATCTTTAGCCATGTTTATAATGTATTTTACTAAATTGCTTTCACCGATTCTATCTATAAATGATTTATCTATTTTAAGTACATCAATGCTTAAATCTTGCAACATATTAAGTGACGAATAACCTGTTCCAAAATCGTCTAAAGCAATTGTAAAGCCTTTTTGTTTCATATCTTTAGTTATTTGCTTTAAATCGATTCCTTTATATACTGAAGCACTTTCTGTAATTTCTAATTCAATAAGCTCACGTGGCACATTTGTTTGCTTTACTATATCATAATATTCCTGAATAAAATTATCATAGGCAAAATGCTCTTTAGATATATTGATAGAAGCGGTAATAAAAGAGTTATAAGTAAATGATTGGTTATGTGGGTTCTTATGGTTATAGTTTTTTAAACAATCTTTTTCTTTCAACAATTTATTTATATATTGAATATCTTCACAAGCTTTTTTGAATATATATTTATCTAGTTTGATTATAAACCTATTCTTTTCAAACAGAGGTATAAATCTATTAGGAGAAATAAATTTGCCCTCTCTAAACCATCTAACTAAAGCTTCACATGATATAACTTTATTTGTTTTTAAATCTACTTTAGGCTGATAAAATACTTTAAACTCACCATTTTCCAATGCTTCTTCCATAATTGTTTCAATTTGTTGCTCTTCTAGTATAACTTTTTCTGTTTCTTCACTATACATATTATATTTTTTGTTATAGTCTCCAATAATTTCATCATGTGCAGTCATTGCTTTATCAATGGCTAGAAGAATATTTTCATCATTTTTAATTTTATATATCCCTATAATAGGATAAATATTGTATATTTCTCCATTTACTTCAATATGTCTAAGGCTGCCAAATAAATTATCTGCGATGATATTTATTCTATCGTTAGTCTCAATAAGAATAGCAAAAATATCATTAGTGAAACTACAAATAATGTTGTTATAATCTTTTAATATTTTAACTAATCTTTTAGCCAATTGAATTATAAGTTCTCTTCCTTTATCATGCCCGTAATAGCTATTAAAAGCTCTAAACTTTTCTATATCTAGTATCAAAATGTATTTTGGTGCAGTATTCTTTTGTATAAATTTATTTCCTTCTTTGCAAAAGTAATAATAATTTCCGAGTTCAGTAAAAGGGTCTATATATGCTAAATTATATAGACTAATCTTTTTATTATTTGAAAAGGGTAAATAATACTTTTGAGCCATAATTTTGACCTCCTAAGGTAATAAATAATACTGCCAAACTGAATATTAAAAATCTCTTATTTGCATACAAAGTGTTAATATTATTTTGTCTGAATTTAACATTTTTATGTCATTTTCAAAAAAGTATGGACTTTTTTTATTTTATATATTATTATATTAATGTTAATAAACTTTAGGAGGAATAAATTATGTTAAATTTGAAAAAAATTATAGTTTTAGTCATAACACTTTTATTTTGCACAAGCGTTGTATTTGCTACAGATATTGATATGAACTTAACTTCTGGTAATGTAGCTGCAAATGATACAGTTGCAAATAGTATGGCAACAAATAATGTAGATACTACAAATATGGTAGCAGGTGGTTCTACAGGAAATACAGTCTCAAATTCTACTACAAATACCATATCTGGAACAAATGCTGAAACAAATGCAAATGTTCAAAGTGTAAATAATATAAATGATGTAAATACTTCAACTTTAGAAATTAATCAAATCTTAAATATATTTTTAATTGCAATAGGTTTAATTTTAGTTTTACTTGCAATTGCAATATTAATTAGATTAAGAAAATAAATAAAAAGCTCCCAATTAGGGAGTTTTTTATTGTTTCATATATCTTTCAATTTTTCTTTGAGCCTCTTTTTTCTTTAAATCTTCACGCTTATCATATAATTTTTTACCTCTACCTATTCCAAGCTCAAGCTTAACAAAATTGCCTTT
>CALXZV010000144.1 GCA_944393335.1 uncultured Clostridia bacterium
TATTCTTCATCATGGTTATAATTATATACAAAATAATTCATTAAATTAGGTATTTTTGCAGGCTCTGGAGGAATATGTTCACTACCTCTTATAAAAACTTGAACTTTTCTGTAACCTTCAGTATCTTTAATATTTCTATTAATAGTCTCATTTAACTTCTTAATGAATCTTTCATCAAATGGTTCTTGGCTCTTTAAATTGCTAAAAACTATCTCTAAAGCATTTTTATGGTTTATTGCTTCATAGATTTCCCTGGGTTCTTTTCCCTCTATTTTAAAACTATTGTCATTATATAAAATTGCGTAAGTTTCAGCATAAGTGAGCGTACTTCCTTCAATTGCATTTGAATGATAGGTACTTCTTGTAATTAAATCTTCTAAGTAATCATTATTGTTTAAAATAAAATCTAAAACGGTCATAACGTATCTCCTTTATTTACAACATTATTTTAGCATAATATTATAAAGAGGTCAAACAAATTTTTACCATGATATTTTTATAGATATATATTTGTGCTATAATATAAAAAAGTAATAGAAACAGTTTTAGTAAATAATTTTATTTAATAAAAAAGCGTATTGAAAAATATTAAAGGTGATATAAATGAATAAAATTCTAACTTTTATCGTAAATGAATTTAATGAACTATTATTGCTAAAGGGAAGTCCTAAAGATCCACAATTCAACAAATCATTTTGGTATGTGGTTACGGGAGGATATGAAGGAAAAGATTGCACTGAATACGCATACATAAGTTTTACGAATAAAGATAATGTAGTTTTGAATGAAGAAAACATAGATTATAGATGGTATAACCTAGATGATTTTATTAAAAGAATAGAGTGGTTTGGAGACAAAAAGGAATTAAAAAATGTATTAACTTGTGCTTTGGAACGAAAGCTATATTTTGAGAATGAAAAAGTAGAAGAATTTAAATAAATTAATTGTAAAATTAAAGGAGTTTATTTATGAAAAAGTTAAATCTTATAGTGGTATTTAATAAAAATCTAGACAAAGTTCTTCTTTGCATTAGAGCAAAAGAGCCATATAAAGGAATGTATAATTTTGTGGGAGGAAAAGTAGAAGAAAATGAAACAAATGATGAAGCAGCTTATAGAGAACTCTTTGAAGAAACCGGAATATCTTCAAATGACATAGAGCTAGACCATTTTATGGATTTAAACTATTTTAGGTATGGGAACAACTTGCAAGTTTATTATGGAATTTTAAAGCATGATGTAAAATTAGTAGAAGAAAAAAATAAACTAGAATGGGTAAATATAGATAAAAAATTATTAGATAATGAAAAAATTGCTGGAAATTATAATATTCCACATATTATCAGGCAAATAAAAGTATATTTAAAAGAAAATGCATTAATATAAAAATGTTATAAAATTACTAAAAATAAACAAGAATTAAGCCTCTTGTTTATTTTTTATTTTGCACAATTTATCGAATAACAATAAAAAAATATTGACAAACAAAAATATATATTGTATACTATACGAAGTTAAGGCGAAAAGAGTTGAAAAATAATTACGGCTTTTCAACCAGTTTTATGCCTTTATGGAGGAATAATATTAGTTTGAAAAAAATTACTTTCATAACTATTATGCCTCTGAGTGAAGAAAGAAAGGAATGTAATTAAACATGAAAATATTAGGTGAAAAAAGTTTATCGTCAAAAGTAATAATAGGGTTAAAAATACTATTTGCAGTAATAAGTATTTTAACATTAATAGTACTTATTATTATATCAAAAATAATTGGACATATTGCAATGCAAGAAAACTTATTAAATAACATATTTGACCTTTCATTTTATATTGTAATAATGATTACAGGGCTAATAGCACTATTAATAGTTTATCAATTTATTAAAATATTTAAAAATTTAAACAGCAATAATATATTTTGCAAAGACAATGTAAAAAGTCTAAATGTAATTAGTAATAATTGTTTTGCAATAGCCATTTGTTATTCTATAATAGTCTTGTTTGCAATTTGCATAATTATAAAAGTACAAGAAGTATTTATAAATTATGTGTTATATTTTTCAATAATGTTGATGCTAATTTTTATGGTCGCAGGAGTGGGAATAAAAGTGCTTAATGAAATATATAAAAAGGCGATTGAGTATAAAGAAGAAAATGATTTTACAATTTAATGAAAGGAATGAATTAAAATGCCAATTATAGTAAATGTAGATGTAATGTTAGCAAAAAGAAAAATGTCATCAGGAGAGCTTGCAGAGAAAATAGGCATAACTCCAGCAAATTTATCTATATTAAAAAACAACAAAGCTAAAGCAATAAGATTTTCAACACTTGAAAAAATTTGCGAAGTTTTAGACTGCAAGCCAGGAGATATATTGGATTACGAAAAATAATTAAAACAGATATAAATAATTCTAATAATATAAAAAATTAAAGAGATAGGAGAAAATATTGAAAAAATTTGACAAATTTATTTATTATACAATTTATGTAATAGGTATAATTACAATTTTTATACTATCTTACACA
>CALXZV010000145.1 GCA_944393335.1 uncultured Clostridia bacterium
TACGTCTAAAAAGCATAGCTTTTGCTCTATGTTCACATAAACTTATTCTGTTAAATCTTACTATATATATATATATATATACAGCCCCAAGGCTTTCAGCGATTTTTGTCATTATCTTTTGCTCCTCTTTTTTCCTTAATTATATATTTTGAATATCATCTTTTCAAGATCTTTTTAATAATATTTTGTCAACTTGAATAATTCTGTTTGACACTTCAAGTAAATGTCAAACAGAAGCTTTCCATTTGACAACTAAGTAATTGTCAAATAGAACCGTCCCATTTGACAAGAACAGACCCTATTGACACATTTTTTCGATTTAGGACCGTCCCCAACTGAAAAAAAGCCACACACGCAAAAAGCCCAGCAATTATGCTGAGCTTTTTGCTTTCATTTCAGCCCTTGAATGAGAAAAATTATTTTTTCTATTCAATAAAAAGGCAACTTAGAATTTCCAATTGTATTTCTTTTGGAAAGTTCCAAAGAAAGGCAAGTTACCTTTCTTTTCATCATATGGATTATAAATCCATATTTTTCCCCTTATCTTTCTATACTTGCGGATTGGAATTCTCGTTTGGTCAGTGACTTTCCACTTTGGCTCTATATATTCAAAGTCCAAAGCTAACCACCTAAACCAGCCATCTCTATAGACTACAAAAGCATAGTCCATCTTTTCCTCGTCAGAATAGTCTCCCTCTCCTTTATACTCACCTAGATAGGCTTTTATATCGTTTCTTTTAAGGAGATATAACATTGCCATAGAATATTGGAGACTTGTTCCCCTTTTAGCCATAAAAGACCTAAAGGGTACGTCCTTTGCTTTCGTATTTTCTTTTTTAAGCTTTTTATCAAGCACCTCCGCTTCATCCAAAGAGTATTTAAATGTCTTTTGTATTTCAGTATAGATTGACCGGATAATTTTCCTTTTTAATTCCATTGAAAATTCCTCCTTGTTCTACAAAGTTGCAACTGTTATTATACATCTATTTATTAAAATTTTCAATACTATTTCGAGAAGGTGCTTAAAACTAGCTTCATATATTTTTCTTACAAAATGCTTAACTACTTAATTGAACCTTCATAACATTATCTAAAATCAAACAATTCCCATCCATTAACTTTGCAGATAATTACCAAAGCAATTACAACTTGCACAAATAAAATAAGTGGTATCCATCTTTTTATTATTTTAGAATCTCTCCTATAATTAAACATTTGTGAAGTTAAGATTATTCCTATGCCTCCACCAATTAGTCCAATAAGAAAATATATAAACATTAACACATCTTCTTTAATTTTGATTTCAAATGTGTAATCTACATATATTAAAATCATTGGCAAAATGTTTATTACTATTAAATAACCTATTATAAAATTTAGCATTTTTTATCCTTTCTTACTTTTATATATGTTTTTGAACATATGTATTGAACAAAGCTCCCTTTTACGCAAACAAACTCATTTGATTGCTTTCACTCATTCCATTTAAGCAACCTGCATTTTGTAAAAGTTCTATACCACTTTTACCAAGTTTTGCTCTAAGTTTTAAATCACTTATTGACATAAATTCTCCATCTTTTCTAGCTTCTTCTATTCCTTGTGCTGCAACTGTTCCAAAGCCTGGAATACTATTAAGTGGTGGTCTTATTCCTTCATCTTCCATTTTAAATCTTGTTGCTCCTGATTTATATAAATCTATTGGCAAAAATGTAATTCCTCTTTCATACATTTCGTTTACAATTTCCAAAGTTTCATACATTGCACTATCTTTTTGAGTAGCATTTTGTCCTAAAAGCTCTATTCTTTTCATTTCATTTTTTACTTTTTCTTTTCCGTGGCACATTATGTCACTGTCAAAAGCATCTGCTCTTATTGAAAAATATGCACAATAGTAAGCTTTAGGAATATGTACTTTAAACCAAGCTATTCTAAATGCGTTTGTAACATATGCTGCTGCATGGGCTTTAGGGAATAAGTATTTTATTTTATTACATGAATCTATATACCACTTTGGTACATTGTTTTCTTCCATTATTTTTTTGTAATTAGCCCACTTTTCTGGCTCTTTGGCAACTTTTCCTTTACGTACAAGCTCCATTATTTTAAATGCTGTATTGGGCTCTAACCCTTGTTTTATTAAATAAAGCATTATGTCATCACGGGTACATATAACTTCACTTAATGTTGCTGTACCATTATCTATTAGCTCCTGAGCGTTTCCTAGCCAAACGTCAGTACCATGAGATAAACCAGAAATTCTAAGTAACTCTTCAAATGTTGTTGGCTTTGTATCTTTAAGCATTCCTCTAACAAATTTTGTTCCTGATTCAGGAATACCAAATGTACCTACTTCTGAATGTATTTGCTCTGGTGTAACTCCTAAAGCCTTTGTTGATGAGTAAATTGACATTGTATCTTTATCATCTAGTGGTACTTTTGTTGGGTCAAATCCTGTTAAATCATAAAGCATACGAATAACTGTTGGGTCATCATGACCTAGTATATCTAGTTTTAGTAAGTTTTGGTCTATTGAGTGGTAGTCAAAGTGTGTTGTGATTATATCTGATTCTGGGTCATCTGCTGGATGCTGTACTGGTGTAAATTCATATATTTCTCTACCTTTTGGTACAACTATAATTCCACCAGGGTGCTGTCCAGTAGTTCTTTTTATACCTGTACAGCCCTTTGCAACTCTACCAACTTCTGCATTACTTACTGGTATGCCTCTTTCTTCATAGTATTTTTTAACATATCCAAATGCTGTTTTATCTGCAACTGTACCTACTGTACCGGCTTTAAAAGTAGTTCCCCTGCCAAATATAACTTCTGTATATTTATGCGCTTTTGCTTGATATTCTCCTGAGAAGTTTAAGTCAATATCTGGCTCTTTATCTCCATTAAAACCTAGGAATGTTTCGAAAGGTATGTCCATACCATCTTTATCTAATGGATGTCCACATTTAGGACAAACTTTATCTGGCAAGTCAAATCCATTTTTTACACCATAATCTGTAAAATCCGAATATTTGCATTTTGGACATCTATAATGTGGTGGAAGTGAGTTTACCTCTGTTATACCCGTCATGTTAGCAACAAATGATGAACCAACAGAACCTCTTGAACCAACTATGTATCCATCTGCATTAGACTTCCAAACCAGTTTTTGAGCAATTATATACATAACGGAGAATCCATTTTTTATAATAGAGTCTAGCTCTTTATCTAGTCTTGATTGAACTATTTCAGGAAGTGGGTCTCCATATAATTCATGTGCCTTGTTATATGCAATTTCTTTAATAGTTCTTTCACAACCAGGAATATGTGGAGGACATTTTTCTGGTGAAATTGGGCTTATTCTTTCACACATATCTGAAATTTTGTTAGTATTTGTTACAACTACTTCATATGCTTTTTCTTTGCCAAGATAAGAAAATTCTTCTAGCATTTCTTCAGTAGTTCTTAAGTATAATGGTGCTTGCATATCTGCATCATCATAGCCTTGTCCTGCTTGTAAAATTCTTCTATAAATTTCATCTTGTGGGTCCATAAAGTGAACATCACAAGTTGCGCAAACTGGCTTGTCTAGCTTTTCACCTAAATCAACTATTTTTCTTACAATATTTCTTAAATCTTCATCACTTTGAAGTGTACCATTTCTAACTAAATACTCGTCATTTCCTATTGGCTGAATTTCTAGGTAATCATAATCTCTTGCTATTTGCTCAATATCTTCATCAGATTTACCATTTAATATTGCTTGATATAATTCTCCTTGGTCACAGGCTGAACCTAATATTAAGCCTTCTGAATATTTTTTAAATATTGATTTTAATATTAATGGTCTTTTGTAAAAATAATGTAAATGTGATATTGAAACTAATCTATATAAATTTCTTAAGCCTATATAGTCTTTTGCTAGAATAATTGCATGGTAACTCTTTAGCTTTTTGAAATTTGCTTTTCCTTCTTCTGCTTTGTCCATTTCATCAAGTGTTTTTATGCCCTTGTCTTTAAGCATTTTCATCATCACATTAAATACTTTTACTGTTGTGTCAACATCATCTAAAGCTCTGTGGGCAACTTCAACTTTTATTCCTAAATTTTCAGCTATTATTCCTAGTTTATACTTCTTGTAATCTGGGAATAAATCTTTCGCTAGACGAAGTGTATCTAAGTAAGTATTATCAAATTTTAATCCCATTTTATCACAATTGTATTTAATAAAGCTTGTATCAAAATCTGCATTGTGAGCAACTAAAACTGAATCACCGAAAAACTCCAATACTTTAGGCATTATCTCTTCTATTGTAGGTGCATCTTTAACCATGTCATCTGTAATGTGAGTTATTTCTTGAACTCTCATAGGTATTGGCTTTTCTGGATTTACAAATGTCTTAAAGCTATCTATTACCTCTCCATTTCTAACCTTCATTATGCCTATTTCTGTAATTTTTTCAGTTCTAAAAGATATACCAGTTGTCTCTAAGTCAAATACACAATATGTAGTATCATCTAGAGTTTGACCTTTGCTTCTTGTTATTATTGGGTCTTTATCTGGTACTAAATATGCTTCAACACCATATATAACTTTTATATCTTTATTATCATATCCTAGCATTTTGTGAGCATCTGGGAAAGATTGAAC
>CALXZV010000146.1 GCA_944393335.1 uncultured Clostridia bacterium
CATATTCCTCCAGAGCCTGCAAAAATACCTAATTTAATGAATTATTTTGTATATAATTATAACCATGATGAAGAATATATCTTTAATAAAATTGCAAAATATCATATTGATTTTGAAAGAATACATCCTTTTGAAGATGGTAATGGTAGAACTGGCAGGCTGCTAATAAATTATGAATTGGTAAAAAACAATTTACCCCCTGCTGTAATTGAAAAAGATGATAGAGTAAAATATTTTGAATTTTTAAGAAATGTTGATTATACTGGTTTAGCACAGTGGATAAGAGAATTATCTACTAACGAAAATGATAGAATGAAAAAGTTTGGATATGAAGAATAATTAAATATCATTAATCTTGCTTATAAGGAAAGTGGCTTCGCCACATGCCACGAGCCTTGCTCGGGCTGCCTAAGGTAACTTTATCTTGAAGTATAGGCAAAATCTTCGATTTTTCCTATATTATGAAAAAGACTGTCACAATTGTTGTGGCAGTCCTTTTAATTTAGTCAAATCTATTCCTTTCTATTAGCTATTCTTTCACATTTGAAATAAACAAATAGTTATCTCCATTCTTTTTTAGAATTACTGTTTCATTTACATTTCCTGCATTTATTTTAACTACATAAGTTCCATCTTCATTTTTTAATCCACTTAAGCATTTTACATCTTCCATTCCAGTGTCTCCACCTTCTGTATAATATGCATCATATTGCTCTAAGTAAATCCAGTTTAATCTTGAACTTAAATTTGTTAATGTTTCTCCTGTTTTTTCTAGATAACGTTGTTTTGCTTGCTCTGTGGTTACTTTTCTAATATCTGTATCGCCATATCTTCCCATTGCTTTATAAGCATTTAATTCATCTTCACTTAATGAATTGTTTCCACCCTCTAAAGCAAATGCGTCATAAAATATTGTATTTAAATTTATCTCACTTGGCTTTGTATAGGTATTGTAAGGTGATACAAATCCATTGTTTTCTTTTTGATTTAGGTACTCCTCAATTTCTTTTAATTCTGAAGTTGTAAGATTTACTGGATATATTACTTTTTCTGGTTTTGCATTAGTATATTCATTATTCTCTTGATTTTTTATTATTTTTTCATTATTGGTTTCTTTACTATCAGATGTATTATTACTTTCGTTATTTATTTCATTTTCTTCTATTATTTCTGCTAAGCTATTTCTCGCTCCACTTTCTAAATTATTATTTTCTTCATTATTGATATTTTGATTAATATACAATGCTCCTAAGACTATTAGAACTATTACAATTATTGCTATTATAAATTTACTTAATTTACTCATTTTTTCCTCCAATATAACATATTTAAAATTTTATAAATATAATTTTCTATATTTCCGAAAATACTTTTCCTAAGCTTTCATTTATTACTAAATCTGCTCTATTATCAAAAGGAGTAGCATCTCTATTTATTAATACTAGATTTTTCCCTCTAAAATAATTAATTAATCCGCTTGCCGGATATACAGTTAATGATGTTCCCGCTACAATTAGTAAATCCGCATTTCTTATAGCATAAACAGCATTTTCTAAAGTGTTTTCATCCAATCCTTCTTCATATAAAACCACATCTGGTTTTATTATTCCACCACAGGTACATCTTGGAATTCCGTTTACTTTCAAATACATATTCTGCATTGTAAAATTTATGGCATTTCATACAGTAGTTTCTAAGAACACTTCCATGTAATTCGTATACATTTTTTGAGCCAGCCTTTTGATGTAGCCCATCTATATTTTGTGTAACTACTGCTTTTAGCTTACCTTCCTTTTCAAGTTCTGCTAATTTTATATGTGTTATGTTTGGTTCGTATTTTAAAGAATTTAATTTGTCTTTATAAAACTTAAAGAATTCCTCTGTATGACTCATAAAAAATGTGTGACTTAGAATCTCTTCTGGTGGATAATCATATTTTTGATTATATAACCCATCCTTACTTCTAAAATCAGGTATTCCACTTTCAGTAGAAACTCCTGCTCCTCCAAAGAAAACTATATTACTGCTTTCATTTACTATTTTTTTAAATTGTTCAATTTTACGGTTCATTAATATTCATCTCCATTTTTGAAGAAATATTATTCTAATATATTTATAAACCAAAATTTTCATATATGCAAGTGCTTTTTATTAGTTACTTTTTTTTCTAAAAGAAAAAGCTAAATTATTTATCATAATTTAGCTCTTATTTGTTTTAATTGTTTTTATTACTCTTTATATATGCATATATTGGATAATTTAAAACACATATAATTAACCCAACAATCCCAGTTATAATCCCAAATATATATTATAATATGGTTAATTTTCAAAATAGAATTCATATCTTGTATTATCTTTTATTAATCCTTCTTTATAATTTTTATTGTCTGCGTTTTTTATAACATTTCTCCAAAACTCTTGGGCTCTTTTATTCTTTAATAGAGTTACTATTTTCCATTTTCCTTTATATTGTTTAAATATTTTATTTGCCATAAATGAACCCGCTCCATTTTTTCTATACCTATTTAACACAAAGAACTCGGCTATTTCATTAATTTCATTTTCATTATATCTTTCTAAAGCAAATCCTGCTACTTTATTATTACATTTTAAAATATAAGGATGTCTATTATTTTCTGAAAAGTATAAATCTATATATTTATTTACTTTAAAAGTTCCGTTTTCCTGAAGTTCAAAGTTTGTTGTTTCATCTTCATAAAATGTTAATTCATAAGTATATAATTGCGCTAGATTATAAATTATTATTTTATCTTTTTCTTCCGCTTCAAATAGTTCAAAATTCATATACTCTCCTACTTTTTCCATTTCATTAGATATTCTTTTTCTCCTGTATCTTTATCCACATTTTCTTCACTAATTGTGAATTTATTTTTTATATAAAAATTAATAGCTCTATTATTTTTCTTGTAAACATTTAGCTTTAATGTGTCTCTATTTTCTTTAGCTTTATTTAATAAGGCTGTACCTACTCCTTTACATTTACTTTCATTATCCACAAAAATACCTTCTATATAATTTTCTTTTATTCCTATAAAGCCTTTTATTTTATTTTTATCAGTATATACATATATTTCTGAATTAGGCAAAATTTCTTTTACATATTCATAATTATTTTTCCAATATTCTTCTGGTATGAAATTATGAGCTTTTATATTTTCATTTAGCCATATTTCCATTATTGAATTTATATCTTCTTCTTTAAATTTTCTTATCATAAAATCTCCTATTATTCCAAAATCCATTTAATTCCTTTTGCCATTCTTAAATCTGCATTTTGAAAATGATTGCCTTCGTTTTCTTCATATATCGTTTTTATTCCTTTGTCATTTAATAATTTTTCTAATTCTTTAGTATTATTTTCTACAGTTGCTAATACTTTATTTTTTACTTTACTTTCTTTATTTCCTAGGGAAAAATATATTTTTTTAACATCTGCTTTCAATTTATTTTCTTGTGCAAATGCTATGAATTTTGGGAACCAAAATGAACCTGATGCTGATGCTATTCTAGTGAAAATGGTTGTTTTATATACAGAATATATTGCAAATAATCCTCCTAAAGAATATCCTGCTATTGCCAAATATTGTACTTTTGTATTTAAGACTTTTTCTATATAGTCTTTTGCTTTAGGGATTATATCATTTACTAATACTTTTAAGTACTCATCTGCTTTTCCTAAACAATCTACATCATTTTTATTAAGCTTAGGTGCAAACCAAGGTGTCATATCATTATTCCAATCTAAATTTGATATTGACACTAATATAAATTTTTTACATTTTATATCTATACATTTATTATATACCGCTTCTCCTTCATTTTCAAAAGTATTTAAAACTACAACTGGTAATTCTTTTAATTCAGTATCTTTGTAATGAATTTGTATTTTTTTATTATCTATTTTAAACTCTTTTATCATCTTTTCTCCGTAATTAATTTAGTTTACCAAATTATATCATAAAAAATAAAAATACTCTATACATTGTCTGTATAAAGTATTTTTAATATTATTTTCTTATTATTACTTTTATTTACATCCATAATAAAATCTTTATTAATTATTTCTCGTATATCATCTATTTTTATTATTTTAAACATTTTGTCTTCCTATTAGGCTACATCAAAAGTTATTGTTACACTGCCATTACCTAGTTCAGAAACAAAGACATCTACATCATCTACTGTACCTAAATTGGTGTAGCTATATGATGTATTAAAACTTTCATAAAATACTACTAAGCAGTTACTGCCAAATAGTTTTATATCTCCCGCATTTATTCTACTTTGTCTGCTAGCATTTGTTGTTAAGTCTGTATCTAAATAATTGTATTTTTCGTTTGAATTTAATTCGCTCATGTTTAATGTCATTGGAAACATTGAAACTAGTTCTTTAGTTGTTTCATTATTTTCTAAAGTTGCACTAAAAATTTTATTATTTACTGTTAAGTTTATTTTTATTTCTTCATTT
>CALXZV010000147.1 GCA_944393335.1 uncultured Clostridia bacterium
TATAGTTTCTTTTTTGAGACATTTTTATTTACAAACTAAATCATTTTTTGAGACATTTTCATTTACGAGTCACAAATAAAAAATGAAAAATGACACGCAATTGACATTTTATGTTAATTATGCTATAATTCTATCGTCCGAATTTAGTAAATATATGAAAGGAGATCCAACATGTTTGGGAAAATTGTATTTATAAATGCCATCCCTCGGTCAACGAATTTTGAGGTAGAGTATGGTTTGCCTCATGATTGTCATGCCATTTACACTGCCCCCAATGTTACAATTATCGTCCAGGAAAATTTTCGCGAAGGCTCGGAAAAAAAGCCGTTCATTAAGTTTTACGGCTCTTACGAAGTCACGACCGAAGTCAGGAAAAATGGAGATAAAATAAAGAAAATCACCATCTTTAACAAGGAAAAGGAAGAAATTCCTGATGAAGCATGTGTAGACACACTGCTTGTCATTGTCAAGTATGGGTGGTTTGAAACCACCTCGAAGAGAGTTGCTGGAAAGACCTCCCACGATGGAGTGTTTGAAATGCACGAAAAAGAAACTATTACTGTTTACAAGGGAGAGAAATATCCCCATTATACATTTAGAGTTGGCAGAGATGACAAAGATAGCAAAGATCTATCATTGAAAGTTGCTATGGTTTGGTGATTCCTTTCATAGCCAAAGTTCCTCACAGGTGCTAACTTGTGGGGAACTTTGCATTATTTATTGATTATTTTATTCTTACTGAATTTTTACTATATCCATTCTTGAATCTTGATATACAATATTTTCTAAAGATAATCCACCTAATTGTACAATATCTCCTGCATTTAAGCTTAATATTACTGTGCTTGTTAAAGTCATTCTATTATTTACATTATCTCTTAAAGCTGGACTTGAATTAAGTGTACTATTTAAAGGTGAGCCATTTATAAGGATAACTGCATTAAAATTAAATGTATTTTCTGGTGAATTATTTATTCCAAATAATTGATAAGAAATCTGATATATACCTGATTCATTTATTTTAAATTCACTACTACCCTCTTCGTGACTTATTGCATTTCCTTCAACTATACTATTCTTACTATATTTTATAATTGCATTTCCAACTTCTGTATTATCTCCATTTTCAGCAACGGCAGTCAAAATACTTTTTTCGCTCATATTTGAACAATTTAAAGATAAAATAATTAAAGCTAGTAATAGAACTATTATAATAAATATTGATATTATTTTATAAATATCTATTTTACAACACATTTTACAACACATATAATTTCCTCCTATAATGTTATTTTATGAAAAAATTATATGATTGTTAATAATTAAAAAGAGTAATTATTTTTATTAACTACTCCTTAACCTAAAATTTATAATTAAAATCAGTATTTATTTAACAACTTCAATTCCACAATTAGTACTACTATCAGAAAAGATTACTTTATTGCCTAATCTTAAAATAATTGAAACATTAGCGGATATGCTTTCAAAAATATTTTTTTGCATTTTCCCCTTAACTGGTGCAGATAATTTTAGACCTTTATCAAACAGAGACTTTACTTCTAAATAATAATTATTTTTCTTTAAAGTTATAGATAGTAAATTACCATTCACAATATATTTAATAATTTTTGAATTATTATATAATGGAAGATATGAAAATGGCCCCATAATATTTGGACTTAAAGTATTAGTTTTAATATTTTGATTATTGGTATATTTAATTTTTCCATTAATTTTAATATTCTGTTTATTATCTAAAATATCTAAATAAATAAAATCTTTTGAAAATATATTTTTTCCTATTTTGATATAAAAAGGATTGTGTCCAAATCTAAAATCATTAATACTATAGTCTATAAAATAAGATGAAGAATTCGTAATTACTTGAATAAAAGCTTTTTTATTTGTTTCTTCAATATTTATTCCAGGAATAAAAGATATTCCTTCTCCTTTTGATATATTTTTAAAATACCACCCTTCAAAATAATTTTTACCCATTTTTAAATATTTTTCTCCCTGAAAAACTTCAGGGTTTCTTATCAAATATAATCTACTCATATTTTTATTATTGTCCAGAAATCTCATTATTTATCATTTCACTTAAATTTAATCCAAATATTTTTCAATATTATATCTTCCTCTTTTTTCTGTACTTTTTCCATATTGTATAGCTTCTTTAGGACAATAATTAATACATCTTAAACATTGATAGCATTTTTCGCCCCAAGTTGGATATCCATTAGTCAAAGTAATACAAGATGTTGGACATATTTTAGAACATTTTCCGCAGCTAATGCATTTATTTTTATCAACATAAAAAGGTTTAGTAGTTCTTCCAAATTTATTAAATGCTTTATTTATAGCTGATTTTAGTTTTGACATAGATCCTTCATGAACTTTATATACTTTTTTTCTTTCAATAATTTCTTTTGAAATATTTTCTAAATCTTCTTTCGCCTTATTTATTTTTTCATCTATTATATTTTCACTTTCAATATCTTCTGCAATAATATAATTACTTGGCATAATAATACTATAAGAGCTATCCAATCTATATATTTTAGATAATTTTTTTAATGCCTCTCCTGCCTCAGAACCACAAGTACAAATGCAAAAAGTAAAAGCATTAGTTTTATTAAGTTTTTTTATAAAGTTTACCATAACTTCTGGTACTCCCCAAGCATATATAGGAAAAACAAAACCCATTTGCTCTTCATTATCTATGTTTGGCACTTCATTTAATTCACATATATCTATACAATTATCTTTAATCAAACTCGCTATCTCTTTAGCAACCCATTTAGAGTTTCCAGTTCCTGAAAAATAAAATATCATAATTAACCTCTCTCCTATAAAATATATTAATTAATATTTTGTTTCATTAATTTAATAATATTCTACAAATATTTGATAGATTTGCTATACTTTGAGATTCTTTAATAGCTCATTTACTTGTTCTCTTTGTTCATCATTTAGTACCGCTTCTCCACCACCATTTCTTACAATATGAGTGGCATCTTCATAAGTCTCGATTCCATAAGTTGTATCTCCATTATTATACTTTATTACATAATTACTTAGGCCATCACAAGTTTCATTAGGCTTAGAAAACGACAAGCTATCTATAAGATTAGCTAATGTATACATTTCATCTTGATTTAAAGTATATGACTTAGCTGGCCTTGCTGAACTATATCCAACCTCAGAAATTACTATTGAACTAATATTCTTTTCTTCTAAATATTGCCTCTTTTCAAATTCATCGTCATAGGCTTGCTTTACTTCATTAAAATCATCATAATTCATAAACCAAGTACCAATTTTTACATCATCAAAACCTGACAAAGTATTAAAATCAATTACTTTATATCCTAATCCCAAATATATTTTTGTGCCTCCATCATTTACTTCATCGATTTGTATGCAAAACATTGGTTGTTCATTATTTTTTGCCCTATTATAATCAATTGCAAAAAATATAATTCCTAAAAGAATAATTATTACTAATATAATACCAACAATTTTTGCAGCTTTTTTCATATATACCTCCCTTTTTTATTTCTATTATTTAGACAATTTTGATGTTTAATTTAGTTGGAACATCATTACAAATATCCTAACATTAAAAAGAAAATTATTCTACATTATTATATAAATGTAAAATAATTTTCTTTAATTTTAGATTTATTCGAACCTGTCGGAAATTCTGACTGCTTAAATGTTATTTATGCATTCTTTCCGTGGCAATTCTTATATTTCAAGCCCGAACCACATGGGCATGGATCATTTCTTCCAATTTTTGGAGTATCATTTACTATTGTCTTATTAATTCCACCTTCTTTTGGAGAAAGTTTACCATCAACAAGTTCAATAGCTGTTTTATCTTGTAATGAAACATCTGTAATTTTAGCTGTTTCTTTTCTAGATACACCCTCATCTCTCTTAGTTGCATGCATTAATAGTTTAACAACATCGAATTTAATATCTTGAACCATTTGATCAAACATATCAAATCCTTCCATTCTGTATACAACAACTGGGTCTTTTTGACCATATGCACGAAGACCTATACCAT
>CALXZV010000148.1 GCA_944393335.1 uncultured Clostridia bacterium
ATTTAAATTATTTAACACATCTGTATTTTTTATATTATATTTTTGCTTAATATCTCTTATAATTAATGTGTTAAAAACATCAGATATATATTGATATTTTTCTTCTTGAGTTTTATAAATGTACGAACCTGACATTCCACCTTCTTGGGTATATTTATCAAACGCTTCTTGAATATCATTATAATTATAATATTTTAAATATTCTTTAAATGAAAATGGATAAACTTCAATTTCAAATGTCCTACCAGTAAATAATGTTGCTAAATCACTACTTAATAAGAATGCATTTGACCCGGTAATTTATGGTATTCTTTTAACTCTTCATATCTCTTTTTATTAATTTCATATTTTTTATTTCATCTCATAATTAGTATATCATTATATTCCGAAAATGTAAATATTTTAAAAGTTTTCGGAATAGATTTTTCTTTATTATATACAATATTTTATAAAGTATTCATTTAATTACCTAAAATTCAATATTTTATTATTTCTTAATACTATTTATTTGGTGTGTATTATCAAAGTTTTACGCAATATGAGGTAGGAGTTAAATAAGAATAGCTGTATTTCTTCTAATCCTTGCTATTCTAAGCTTTCATGCCATTATATCCTTATTAAAAGTTTATTTACTTTATTTTTGTTATATTTCTCATTTTAACCTTATTTTGCGGTAATGAACTATATGGCTAAAAAATAAAAACGCCTTAAAATCGATTCTCGTGTGTCGTATTTTTTGGTATTTTTAACATATTTCTGAAATTGCCTAAAATAATGTTTCATCTGCATATTTACAAAATGGATACATCATAAGACAATACACTCCTTTACAATAGCTAATTATATTATAACATCTCTAATATAAATTTGCCACAGTTTATTAAAATAATTTTTCTTCCAATAATTCTACTTCCAATTATTATTAAACATATTTTTTAAATATTTGCTATTAAATGTATTATCCAAAAACCTTTCATAACTATTTTTCGGAGGAATGCCTTTATCTGCCTCACGAGCTCTACTTACGCAATTTATGGTAAAAAGTATATCAAATACCAAAAATACAGTTAAACAAATTGCAATAATGTTATAGGCTTTTGGACTGATTTTATTTAGTATTTTTTCAAATTGTGGATATAAAACTTTTATCCAAAAAATGCCTAGAATTCCCCAAAATATTGAAAAAAGTAAACAAATTCGTCCATTAATATTTAAAAACATATTTGAATAATCCCATGCAGTAAACCCTAAAACAAGTTCCATCCCAAGGCTCATAACATATTCTAGGATAGATCCACCAATAAAGCTAAGTAAAAATATTTTCCAACATGGTTCATCTTTGAATTTATATAGTAATACTGTAAGTGCAACTGCACAAATACCATAAGCAAAATTAAATGGGCCAATTACAACAGCTGAGTGATTAATAAATATTCCTTTAGTAATCAAAGACCAAACTAATTCAATAAAGTACCCACAGATACTAGATATCACAAATATGTATAATAGTTTATATACTTTTTTCATATTTTACTCCTAGTTTGTTATAAATTATTTAGTACAAAATTAACCAAATCTTTTGCGGAATTTCTATTTATAATTTTTCTTTGATTTTCTACCATCATTTTTTGCATATTTTCATCATTTAAAAGTTTATTAGTATTCATTATAATTTCATCAATATTATTTGAAACAATACTTAAATTGTTTTTTCTAAAGAATTCTGCATTATAATTTTCAACACCAGGTATTGGCATTATATGAATCATTGGCTTTCTTATTACGCCAACTTCAGTGCTTGTAAGCCCTCCTGGTTTTGTTAAAACAATTGTGCTAGCCGAAATATATTCATTTATATTATTTACAAAACTTTTTACTAAAAGATTTGCGTTATTTATTTTATTAAGTTCATCATATAATTCTTTATTGCTTCCACAAAGTGCTACAACATAGGCATTGGGATTCTTTTCTAATATAGATATAACTATATTTTTCATTTTTCCAAAGCCCATACTTCCTGAAGTAATTAAAATAATATCCTTATCTTTTGGAAGTTCAAGATTATTTTTTACTTTATGAAATGCGCTTGAAACTGGTATGCCAAAAGCTAATAGTTTATCTTCATCAAATCCTTTTTTTATAAATTCATCTTTTAATGTTACATGAGGTATTACAAAATAATCAGGATCTGTTTCTTCCCAAAAAGGGATTGCATGATAGTCTGTTGCAACATCTATAAGCTTTATATTTTTTCCTTCTTTTTTTAATGTAGTTACAGCCATTGCTGGAAATAAGTGCGAGCATATAACTAAGTCATAATTATTTTCTGTAATGTACGCATAAAGTTTATCTTTTCCCAATGTGTTTAATCCATATACAGGACTAGGAATTCTAGTTCTACTATACGCCTCACCAAGTTTATAAGCTACTTTAAAAATATTGCCATTTCCTTTTGTTGTGTCAAGGTAAATTTTTTCTGAACGCTCCTTAGCTTTTGGTCCTAATATATCAAAGTAATCTGCAAAATCACATTCAATATTATTTTCTTTAAATTCTTGCTCTATATAATGGCCACAAGCGTTGTGTCCTCCTCCAGTACTGCATGACAAAACTAAAATCTTCATATTTTACCTCTAAATTTATCTATAGTTATTTTTAATACAATATATTAAAACGTTTTTATTGTTCTGGAATTAGTTTTTTATTTAATCTCATTAAGAATTCCTTTCAAAAGCCAATTCATTAACAAATTCAGCCTCTAGTTGGTTCAAACCTTCTAAGTAATTATTTCTTAATCTTTCTTCACTAATCATCAATCCAATTGAGTGCTTAGCATCGTCTATTCTTTGAAGATATTCTTGAGGTTT
The DNA here is from genome assembly GCA_944393335.1 of uncultured Clostridia bacterium. GTDB lineage: Bacteria > Bacillota > Clostridia > TANB77 > CAG-508 > CAG-793. The sequence goes on from CALXZV010000148.1 coordinate 2,868, forward strand.
TTTTAATAATTCTCTTCTTTCTTTATTACGTTCAGAAATAATGGCTTCATAAGCATTAGGATATTTTACATCACCAGTTGACCAAACCAGTTGAGGGTGGATTGAAGTCTTACCCCCCCTTGTAAATACATTTACTCTTGTGCATAAACCTCTTTTTTGTATTTCTATTAATTCTTGAAGCAAAGGGCTATACATTCTATCATGATTTACTCTAGCAACTGGTCTTGGATCAAAACCAAGCTCCATTAATTTTATATCTCTTTCAGTACATGCTAAGAAGCTTTCATATTTATCTACTGCCATGATGTTTATATCTACCTCATATCCATTATCTATAAATCTTTGCATTCCGCTATAATCTTTTTCACCTTTTGTTAATGAACATTCTCTTAGAATATTTAGTTTATTTGCAACTAATTTATCATAAATAATAGGCTTTGCTGGTTTTACAAATTCTCTTGATAATGAATAACATTCATTTGGCAATAGTTTTAATAGTTCATTATAATATTTATGAAATGTTGCAATTTTGTCTGAGCCAACTTCAACAGCACATTGACCTTGTTGATTACATCGTGTTTGCAAATATTTTCCTAACGTGGTTTTACCAGAACCTGGTTGACCAGTTAAATACATAACAGTTGGCTTCTCTGAAGATAAATCTGCCAAAGTTCTTGCGCCTTTCTTCTGCCTTCTTGCCTCAATTAATAATTGAGTAAAAAAATCTTCTATTCCAACTTTAATATCTTCTTCATTTAACTTATAACACTCGTAATTAATCATTTACATTCCCCATTCTTTTCAATTCTTCTCTTAAAACCTTTTCATCCATATTGTACATTTCATCTTTTTTTGCCAACATTTTTTCTACTCTTTCAATCAGTTCTTTTCTGTTCATATTTCTATTTTCTTTAATAAAATTTGCTATCCTTTGTTGCATTATAATTTCAACAATTTCTACATTATTATTCATATTTACCTCTATACTATTTGATATTTATAATTATACTACTAAATTTATATTCTTGTCTATAATTAGTTAGCATTTAAGTTTTTTAAATTATTTATCATTATAAATTTGCTATTTATCTTAATATTTTATTTATTTCCTCTTCGCTAATGC
>CALXZV010000149.1 GCA_944393335.1 uncultured Clostridia bacterium
AGAAATATAGATGTTTTATTAATAGATGATATTCAATTTATTGCTAACAAAAAGAGTACACAAGAGGAATTTTTCCACACATTTAACACTCTTTATGAAGCAGGAAAACAAATAGTATTATCTAGTGATAAACCACCTAAAGACATAGAATTACTAGAAGATAGGCTAAAATCAAGGTTTGATTGGGGTTTAATTGCTGACATATCTAATCCAGACTTTGAAACAAGACTCGCTATTTTAAGAAAAAAGACACAATTAGACAATATAATTATAGATGATGAAATTTTATCTACAATTGCGACAAGAGTCGACACAAACATTAGGGAACTAGAGGGTACGCTTAATAAATTAGTTGCTAAAGCATCACTAACTAATAGTCCCATTACTATGGAAATGACAGAAAAAGCAATTAATGACATCATTCAAAGACAGGATAAAGTTATATCATCTGAGTATATTCAAGATGTAGTGGGGAAGTATTTTAGTGTTTCTCCAGCAGATCTTAGAGGCTCAAAAAGGTCTAATGACATCACATTTCCTAGACAAATTGCAATGTATTTGTGCAGAAACGTTGCTCAAATGTCTTTACCTCAAATAGGTATTGATTTTGGCAAAAGAGATCACACAACAGTAATGCATGCAGTTAATAAAATTGAAAAGGAAATAAAGACTAATTCAAACACAAGATTAATTGTGGAAAGTGTGCAAAACATCCTACTTTCCGACAAATAGTTGCAACAACTGACAAAAGTGGTCATTAGTAGAATTTCTGTTTGGAAAATTAATGTTTGACTTTAGAACGTGTATCTCTTCTTACGGAACAGCCGCATAGGTTATCCACAGGGGGGCTGTGGAAAACCTGTGGATAACATGTGGATAACTCAAAATGTGGATAACTTTTTGAATTGTGTGGATAACTTTTAAAGTTTTCCACAGGGTTATCCACAGGCACTATCCGTAGGGACTCAAGGGTTTGATATAGTTTTCCACATTATCCACAGGACCTACTACTACTACTACTAAATATATTTATATTATATTATAAAGAAGGAGAAATGAAAAATGAAACTTATTTGTGAAAAGGAAAAAATCCTTAAAGCTCTTAATTCCGTAACAAAAGCTGTTGCTGTTAGAACAACAATGCCAATATTAGAAGGAATTTTAATTCAAACTAATGATAATGATATTAAACTTACATGTTATGATTTAGAATTAGGTATAGAATATGTTATTAAAGATTGTAATGTACAAGAACAAGGTGCAACAGTTGTTAATGCAATAATGTTTAGTGAAATTATAAGAAAATTACCTGATACAGATATAAAAATAGAAGTAAATGATAAAAATCTATTAGTTATAGAATGTGAAGGTTCATTATACAAATTAGCAACAATGAACCCAGAAGACTTTCCAGAATTACCAGAAATAAATGTAGAAAATTCTATTGAAATAGAACAAAATACATTAAAAGATATGATTAGAAAAACAATATTTGCTATAAGCACAGAAGAAAATAGACCAATATTTACAGGTTGTTTATTTGAAGTAAAAAACAATAAATTAAATGTAGTTGCTGTTGACGGTTTTAGATTAGCATGGAAAAGCAAATTTTTACAAACAAAAACAAATGACTTTTCAGCTGTAATACCAGGAAGAACTTTAACAGAAATAAATAAAATATTATCTGACTCATTTGAAATAGTAAAAATAGGTATAGCAAAAAATCAAGCACTATTTGAAATAGAAAATTGTAAAATTGTTACTAGATTACTAGATGGAGAATTTTTAAATTATGCAAGTGTACTTCCTTCAAAATGGGAAACAAGAGTTAGAGTAAATAGATCAATAATTCTAAACTGTTTTGAAAGAATTAGTTTAATTTCTGCATCAAGTATAGAAAAAGAAAAGAAATGTCCTGTAAAAATAACAGTTGAAGTTGGAAAAATTACAATTTCTTGTACTAACCAAACAGGTGATGCAAAAGAAGAATTATATGTTACAACAGAAGGTAAAGACTTAGAGGCAGGATTTAACCCTAAATATTTCTTAGATGTATTAAGATCAATAGATGATGAAGAAGTATTTATTGATTTTGGTACAAGCATTTCACCATGTATTATAAGGAGTATAGAAGAAACTGGTGACTATAAATATATGATATTACCAATTCGTTTAAAAAATGACTAAAAAAATATATAAGTTATCCACATATTATGCATAACTTGTGGATAACTTTGTGCATAATCACAAGAAAAATGTATAATAAAAGTGCATTTTTAAGAAAATTTAATATTTTTATTATTAGAAAAATTTAGACTTAAAAAATGAAAGGAATTGGATTAAAAATGTACATAGATAATTTAAAAATACAAAACTTTAGAAATTACAAATATCAAGAAATTAATTTTGAAAATAAAATAAATATTTTTTATGGAGATAATGCTCAAGGAAAAACCAATATACTAGAATCTATTTTTATATCTAGCTTTGGAAAATCTTTTAGAACAAATAAAGATAAAGAACTCATAAAAATGGGGGAGAACTTTTTAAAAATTCAAACTCATTTTCAAAAAAAAGATAGAGATGGGGAAATAAGAGTAGAAATTTCTGATAAAAAAAATGTTTATTTAAATGATGTAAAATTAAAAAAGCTTAGTGAAGTTTTAGGAAATATTATTTTAGTAATTTTTACACCAGATGATATTAACTTATTAAAATCAGGTCCAAGTGCAAGAAGAAAGTTTTTAGATATGATGATAGGACAATTAAGACCAGCATATGTTCTTAATTTAAATTCATATTTAAAAACATTGGATCAAAGAAATAATTTTTTAAAGCAAAAAATAAAAAATGATGCAATGCTAGATATATGGGACGAAAAGCTTGCAGAATATGGCGAAAAAGTTTTTAATTACAGAAAGCAATTTATAGACTTAATAAAAAATAAAATAACAGCAATTCATGCTGAAATAACCGATGAAAAAATAGACATTAAATATTTTTCAGACTGTAAAAGTAAGGAAGAGTTTTTACAAGAATTGAA
>CALXZV010000150.1 GCA_944393335.1 uncultured Clostridia bacterium
ACAGTTATTTGATCATTAATTATAATATTTTTATATTTTCCATCAGATATTTTTTCTATATTTTTAGATAAGCTTTGATTAAATTTAGGTGTAATATTTTTTTTCATTTCAGTATAAGCTTCATCCAAAATAACTTTAGCTAAATTAAGTTCTTCTGCTCTATTTTGCAATTTTTTTAGATTTTCTTGCTCAATTTCTAGCAATTCTTCTGTATGTGTTAATTTTTCAAGTTTTGGGTCAATATTATCTCTATCAATTTCTAATTTATGTAATTGCAAATTTAGGTCATTAATTTTTCTTTGATTTGTATTAATTAATAAATCAATATTTGAATTAAATAAATCATTAATATAATCTTCAGAAAAATTATTTTTATTATTTTCTATAATATTATTTTTTTCTTCTAATAATTTATTATCTAAATTATTTTCTATTTTTTCAATTTCATTTTTTGTGTCTTCGGAATTTTTTTCTAATAATTCTATTTGTCCATCTAAAATATTCATTTGCTTTTTTATTTCTTCATTTTCCAAATTAATTTTATTTAATTTATTTTCTTCTTCAATTTTTATTTTTTTATTTTTATTTAATTTAATAAAAAAATAAATTAAATAAATTGGAATTAATAAAAATAATAAAATATTAATTATTATATTTTTTATAAAAATAAAATTTAAAATATTAATTATTATTAAAAATAATAAAATACTAAAATTAATAATTTTATTTTTATTATTTATTTTTTTATTTTTTAAATTTTTTTCAAAAATATTATCTGTATTTTTTATTTTATTTAATAAATTATCTTTTTCATTATCTAAATTTTTTATTTTTTTATTATTTTCTTCTAAAATATTATTTTTTAATTTTATTTTTTCTTTTTCAATTTTATTTTCATCTATTATTTTTTTTATTTTATTTAACAAATTATTTTTTTCATTTTCTATATTTATCTCTTGCTTATAATTGTTAATTTCTTCCTCGACTTCATATCTATTATTTTTAACGTCATTTATTGTCATTAGGTCAAGCGTGTACTTTTTTATATTGCTATCTGCTATGTTAATTGGTCTACCCTTACTATTTGATGTTCCAACCTCATTAAGTAACATAGAGTTAATGTTGCTCATTGCCTTCTTATATGACACATCTTCTGAACCACTTTCCGCAAGGTTTGCAACCTTTTGTAGCAAAATGCCCTGTGTACTACTATCCACAACCACTTCTTTTTGCATTGAAAAAGCTGTTGACATAAATGTGTTTTCATCGACATTTGTCTGCTCTATAAAAAATTGATTTCCTGTCTTTTTGTCAATTTTAAATTCATTAGAAACATCCACTAATTGGTCATTATAAACTGTTGGGTTTTTCTTATTAAAATCTCTATACACTTCATATTTAGAATTATTATCCAATGAATATTTTATTTTTCCTGAAAAATCATTTTCACCCCATGGCAAATATTTATCATAATCAGAAATATTTTTTCCATTTTTATTTTTTGAAATTCCATAAAAAATATTTTTTATAAAATTTAATAATGTAGATTTTCCACTTTCATTTTTTCCATAAATAATATTTAATTTTTTTAAATTAATTTCTTTATTTTTTAAATTTCCATATGAATTAATTTTTATATTTTCTATTTTCAAAATAATTTTCTCCTTTTAATTATTTTAATTTTGTTTATATTTTTAATTATTATTTTATTTTTTTATTATTTATTTAATTATTTTAATTAATTATTTTTTTAATCAATTTATTTTTTATTTAATTATTTTTTTATTTAATTATTTTTTTATTTAATTATTTTTTTATTTAATTACTTTTAAATTAATTATTTTTTATTTAATTATTTATTTTAAATAAAATATTTTTGCTAAATTATTTATTTTTTCCAAGAGCCTGCTCAGCAATTTCTAAAATATCCTCGTAAGTTTTTTCATCAATTAAATTATTATTTTTTCTCTCATTTAATTTTTTAACAAATAATCCTTTTAACGTATTATTATTTTCTTTAAAATCAATTTTAATTTTTGTATTATCTTTTATTTTGATAATATTTTTATTAATTAATTTAATATCAATATTTATTGGAAAATTTCTATAACCTATTAATATAATTTTATATAATTTATTTTCTTCATTAATGCTATTTATTTTTTCTATTAATTCTTCTTCAGAAATAATATTACTAACATCTAATTCAAATTCTACAAATTCTCTCTCATCTATTTTTATAAATTTTTTATTTAGTTTTTTGTCAGTAATTTCTCCAACAATCATGCCATGTTCACCTAATTCATCAAAACCTAAAGAAATTAATGAACCTGGATAAACAATATTTGTACTATCGTCTCTTTTGTGAATATGACCAAGTGCAACATAATCAAAACCTTTAGATTTTATTTCATTTAAATTCATATGATTATATTTAGATTCACCTAAATCGCCATGTGTAATTAAAATATTTATTTTTTCTGGTTCATCTAAAATAATATCTTTTAATTGATTTTCATTCATTTCAAAATTATTAAATCCAAATCCATAAATATTCACATTATCATTTTCCACTTTTTCTACAACATTTGTGAATATTTTTACATTGCTATTCCATATAAAAGTAGAATAAAAAGAATTTTTTATATAAGGATCATGGTTTCCTGGTGTAATATATATTTTTGTATTTGGTATTTCACTAAATAAATCATTTAAAAATCTTATACTACTTTCTCTAACATATTCTTGATCGTATAAGTCTCCACTAATAAATAAATATTCAATATTATTTTCTTTAATGTAGTCTATAACTTTTTTTAAAGCATTTCTTTGCTCTAGTCTTCTTTCTACTCCAATATCTGCTCTATCGCTAATTGTTTTAAATGGTGTATCCAAATGAACGTCAGCTATATGTACAAATTTCATTTTTATATTCCTTTCTTTAAATAATATAAATAAATTATTTAATTATTATTTTAAATAAATTATTTTTAAAATTAATTATTTTTTTATTAATATATTTTTAATTAATTAATTTTTATTTATTTAATAATTTATATTTTAATTTATTTATTTTATTTTTTATTATTTATCTTTAATTTAATTATCTTTTATTAATTTATTTTTAATAATTTTTTTACTTAATTATTTTTTATTAATTTATTTTTTAATTTAATTAATTTTTTTATTTTTTAATTTTATATTTTTCTTAATTAATTTTTAAAATTAATTAAAATAAAAATTATTTCTATATATTTATATCATATCAAACAAATTTTCGCAAGAGTTTTATATTGTTTATTGTTAAAAAAATTATTTTAATCATTATTTTTTTATTTAATATATTTTGTCTTTTAGTCATCTAATTTTTGTAGCAATTTTTTTAGAAGTTTTAAAGATGTATTTTCGCAATTTTCATTTTTTCTTCTATTAATAATTTTGATTTATGTATACCATCTTTTTATTTAATTTTCCCCGATAAATTTTCAAAAAAAGTTTTCTAAGTATTTATTCCCTTAGAAAATTTGTTTTCAATATCTTAATTAACTTTTATGTTTTTAGCTTACACATCTACTTGCAATTTATAAACAATATTATCATAATTATATGATAGATTAAAATTTAAAAATTAATTTAGTCTATTTGACAATTTTAAAATATTTTATATAATTTTTCTATTTAATTTATTTATTTTTAATTTACAAAATATAATTACTATTGATTAATTTATTATTAGTTAATTTATTTTTATTTATTATTTTTATTTTATTTATTTTTTTATTTTATTTATTATTTTTATTTTATTTATTATTTTTATTTTATTTATTTTTTTATTTTATTTATTTTTTTATTTTATTTATTTTTTTATTTTATTTATTTTTTTATTTTATTTATTTTTTTATTT
>CALXZV010000151.1 GCA_944393335.1 uncultured Clostridia bacterium
AAAAAAAAAAAAAAAAAAAAAAAAAAAAATAAAATAAAAAAATAAAAAAATAAAAAAAAAAAAAAATAAATTAAATAAAAAATAAATAAATAAAAAAATAAATAAATAAAAAAATAAAAAAATAAATTAAATAAAAAATAAATAAATAAAAAAATAAATAAATAAAAAAATAAATTAAATAAATAAATAATAAATAAATAATAATATTAAAAATATTTTATTAAAAAAATAATTTGTAAAAATATATTTTAATAAAATAAAACAGATGAAAAAGTAAACATAAAGACGTATCTATGTAAGTTATAAAGGATGATGAAAAATAGAAAAAATTTTGCAAAAAAATAAAATGAAGTAGAAAAATAAAAAAATCAATATACATTTTACAAAATGACAAAATGAAATTATATTATAGTTTTATATTTAAATTGAGCGTTGAAATAAAAAAGTATTTATTAATATAAAAAATTGTATTTGCTATGGCATGAATTGCTATGGAATTAAAGGATTTAAAAAATTATTAACTTAATTAGAAGTGTATAAAAATTCATTTAAAGTGGTAAACATAAAATAAAAGACACAAAAAGAAAAGAAAATGAATATGAAAATATTTGTCTTTTTGATACAATGATTTTTCAACAAATTTATAAATTAAAAGCGAAAAATAAAGGAAAAGGATTAAAAAAGTCGAAAATATAATAAAAAACTAACAAAAGATAAGAAAAAAGATTAAATTAAATGATTGACAAAAAGGCAAAACAAATTTTAGCCTTGTATATAATAATAAAATAACTATATAAAAAATTTTTAAGATTTTAAGATAAAATTTTGAAATTTTGAATAAAAAATAGTTAAAAAATCCTTAAGGAATTAATAAAACGCACTTATTATTTGTTATTCTTACTTTATAACTCTAAATCAATTATTAAACGGCAAATGCAAGCAAAGATAAGTAAAAAGAAAATAAAATTTTAAAATTATTGTCAAATTAACAAGATATAGAGAAACGTTTTGAATACAATAAATTGGTAAAATTCTATAGCAAAAGTTGATGATATATAAAATTATTATGCTGAGCATAGTTTCGTTTATATCAATTTGACAAATATAAAAGAAAATGAAATTGAAAAATTTTACTAAAAAATAATTATTTAAAAAATTAATAATTAAAAAAATAATTAATTAAAAAAAATAATTATTAAAAATCAAAAATAAATAATTAATAAATTAAAAAAATAAAAAATCAAAAAATTAATAATAAAAAATTAAAAAATAATAATAATAAAATAATAAATAAAAATTTAAGATAAATAATAAATTAAAAAATAATATATCAGAAATATTTAATGTTATATAAATTAGTTAAAAAAAAAATTAAATATTATTAAATATAATAAATTAACTTAATAATAAATAAATTAATTAAAATCTAAATTAACCGAAAAAAGAAAATTTTAAATCATTTTGTTTTTAATTAAAAATTAGATATTTGATTTACAAAAAGACAAAATAAATTCATATGAATAAATTTCTTGATCTAAAATAATATTTCACTTTTTAATAAAGTTTATGTATTTAAAAGTATAAAATAATCTACATAAATGCTAAGGAATAAAGGCATTTAATCAATTTTGATTAAAAATATTATTTATTAATTAAGTCTAAAATAAGTATACATAATTTATGAAAAAGTAAAGACTTATGCTCCAGTAAATTTTTTAAATAAAATTATTTGTCTTTTTGATATTACATTTGTTGACGAAAAAAGAGAAAAAATAGTGCTTTTGCAGTAAAAATGTCAGAAAAGAATAAAAAAATCGTTAAAAGTTTATTTTTAAAAAGAATTAAAATGGTTGGCAAAAAGGCAAAACCATAAAACTTTTATTTTCAATGAATATTTATTTCACGCTCTTATTAAAAATATTTATTCATAAATTTAGTAAATTTCTTGGAAAAAATGATGCGATTTTGCTTGAGGAATAGGTTAAAAGCTAAATAAAGATTATTTTGATTGATTTTAGAATTTGTTTAACGAAAAAATAAAGAAAAATTATGGTAATAGTAAAAAGATATTTAAAAATAAAATATCGATTGTTAAATTGACAAAGAAATAGACTTAAAATATTTAAGCCTATTTTAAAAATTATATATTAATTACATTACTTGGTTTTAATCTACTGGCAACACATAAAGATAATTTATCATTTATTTTATTATTTATTATTTCTTCCATTACAGTTTTATATGCTAGTTCAGGAAAATTATTTTCTTTACTTAAATGTCCAAGCATTATATTATTTACACCGCTAGAAATTAATTTTATTATTGTATCACTAGCTTCTTGGTTAGATAAATGACCATTTGGACCAGCTATTCTTTGTTTTAAATAATATGGATATCTTGAATATTTTAATATTGCTGGTTCGTAATTTGATTCTAATAATAAAAAATTACTGCCTTCTAATTTTTTTATTATTTCATTTTCCATATGACCTATATCTGTGGCAACACTTATTTTTTTATCATTATTATATATGTTATATCCACAAGGATCAGCTGCATCGTGTGGTATAGAAAATGGATGAATATCTAAATCACCTATTTCAAAATGGTCATTTGTATTAAATACTTTTCTATTTTTTTCTTCTATTAAATTAGTTTGGTCTGGCATATTATCAAAAGTTTTTTGATTTGCGTACACAGGTATATTATATTTTTTAGATATTGCTCCTAATGTTTTTACATGATCACTATGTTCATGTGTTACGATTATTGCATCAATGTCAGATAAATTTTTTCCCAATGTTTCTAATCCTGCAGTTATTTTCTTTTGACTTTCTCCACAATCTATTAGCACATTTACATTATCTGTTCCAACAAAAGAGCAGTTACCAGAACTGCCACTATATAAATTACAAAAATTAAACATTTGTTATTCCTCATTCTTCTGTTATTCTTTGAATATTTGCACCTAAGCTTCTAAATTTGTCTTCTATATGTTCATATCCTCTATCTATGTAGTGAATATTGTATAATTCAGTTGTACCATTTGCTATAATTCCAGCGATTAAAAGCGCAGCTCCAGCACGTAAGTCTGTAGCATATATAGGAGCACCTGTTAAGTTTTCTACTCCTTCAAAAATAGCCGTTTTCCCTTGTGCTGTTATTTTAGCGCCCATTTTATTTAATTCATTAGTATATTGAAATCTTGATTCCCATATACTTTCATTTATTATACTTGTTCCTGATGCAACAGATAGGGCAACTCCCATTTGTGGTTGTAAATCTGTTGGAAATCCAGGATAAGGAAGTGTTTTTATGTTTGCTGAACGAGGTCTTTTGTTACAAGAAACTCTTAAACTATCTCCTAAATCTTCAACTGTTGCACCCATTTCAACTATTTTTGCAGTTAATGAATCCATATGTTCAGGAATACAATTTTTAATAAGAATATCTCCTCTTGAAGCTACTGCAGCAAGCATAAAAGTACCAGTTTCTATTTGATCTGGAACTATTGAGTAATTGCAGTTTTCTCTAAGACTTTTTAC
>CALXZV010000152.1 GCA_944393335.1 uncultured Clostridia bacterium
ATAAAATAAATAAATTAAAAAATAAAAATTAAATAAATTAATTAAAAATAAAAAATAAATAAATTAAAAAAATAAAAATAATTAATTAAAAATAAAAAATAAATAAATTAAAAAAATAAAATAAATAAATTAAAAAATAAAAATTAAATAAATTAATTAAAAATAAAAAATAAATAAATTAAAAAAATAAAAATAATTAATTAAAAAATAATAATAAATTAATTTAAAAATAAAAAATAAATTAATTAATAAAATAAATAATTAATAAAATAAAAAAATAATTAAAAAATAATTAATTAAAAAATAATTAATTAAAAAATAAAATAAATAAAAAATAAAATAATTAAAATAATAAAATTCAAAAAATCGTGTCGAAAAATGTCAAATCTAAATAAAAAACTACGCACGAGAATTAAAAATAAGACATTTTTATAATTAAATAATATAACTTGTTTAATTGTGGGGTAAAATTAAAATTTGACAATTCTGACGCAAATTAAAAAATGGAGGTAAAAATGGAAAAAACAATTGTCGCTATTTCGACAGCAAGTGGAAATGGTGGTATAGGAATAATAAGATTATCTGGAAAACAAACTTTTGAAATTATAAATAAAATTTTTGTACCAAAAAATAAAAATAAAGAAATAAAAGGATACACAATTAAATATGGAAATATTGTTAATCCAAAAAATAATGAAATAATAGATGAGGTATTAGTTTCATATTTTGTAGCTCCCAAAAGTTATACTACAGAAAATATGTGTGAAATAAATTCTCATGGTGGAACTGTAGTAGAAAAAAGAATTTTAGAATTATGCTTGCAAAATGGAGCAGAACTTGCAGAACCTGGAGAATTCACAAAAAGAGCATTTTTAAATGGCAGAATTGATTTATCACAAGCAGAGGGAATTATTGATTTAATTAATTCAAAAACTGAAATGGAGGCAAAAGAGTCTATTAGCCAACTTGAGGGAAATCTTTCTAAAAAAATAAAGGCTATTGAGCAAAAAATGCTTGATATTACAGTGGACATAGAAGTTACAATAGATTATCCAGAATATGATGTTGAAGAAGTAACAAATTCTAAGGCTCTTAATTCTTTAAAAGACATACATACTATGCTTAAAGATTTAGAAAATAGTTTTAATAAAGGAAAAATTATAAAAAATGGAATAAAAACTGCAATTGTAGGAAGACCAAATGCAGGTAAATCTTCACTTTTAAATAGTTTACTGAAAGAAGATAGAGCAATAGTAAGTGATATTGCAGGTACTACTAGAGATACAATAGAAGAATATTTAAATATTGATGGAATTCCTTTAAAACTTATTGATACGGCAGGTATTAGAGAAACTGACAATGCAATAGAAAAAATAGGGGTTGAAAAAAGCAAAAAAATTATTAATGATGCAGATTTAGTTATTGCAATCTTTGATATTTCAAGTAATTTAAATGATGACGACAAGAAAATAATTGACCTTATAAAAGACAAAAAAGCTATAATTTTGCTTAATAAAGTGGATATTTTAAGCGAAAATAAAGAATTAGAGCATGAATTACAAAAATTAAATAAACCAATTATTAAAATATCTGCAAAAGAGGAAAAAGGCTTGAATTTACTATATGATGAGATTAAAAAGATGTTTGAATTAAATGAAATTTCAAGCAATAATGAAACTCTTATAACAAATGAAAGACATAAAAATCAAATTATAAAAGCAGAAAAGCATATATTAGAAGCAATTGAAATTATAAATAAGCAAATGCCAGTAGACATAATAAGTATTTACATAAATCAGGCAATGGAAGACCTAGGAGAGATCACTGGAGAGAACGTTTCTGAGAATATTATCAATGAAATATTTTCCAAATTCTGCCTAGGAAAGTAGTAAAAAGTGTTTGCCTAAAAATCGTGAAGTAACGATATTTCTAAGCGAACAGAGCTTAAAATTTTTTAACAAGTTCACGAAACAACGCAAACACAAACTTAAAAAATATTGAAAAATTAGGATTTAATAAAAACAAAAATTTGATTTACAGTTTAAGTTTCACAGTTAACGAGTATATTATATAATATGGAGGAAATTATGAGTTATTATGCAGGAGATTATGATGTAGCAGTTATTGGAGCAGGACATGCAGGTTGTGAAGCAGGTCTAGCTTGTGCAAGGATGGGTATGAAAACATTAGTATTTTCAATTAGTTTAGAGGCTGTAGCAAATATGCCTTGTAATCCTCATATAGGAGGAAGTTCTAAAGGACATATTGTAAGAGAAATAGACTGTTTAGGCGGAGAGATGGGAAAAAATATTGATAAGACTTATGTTCAATTGAAGATGTTAAATAAGTCTAAAGGCCCAGCAGTTTATTCTTTAAGAGCTCAAGCAGATAGAAAAAAATATCAAGCTGAAATGAAGCATACTCTAGAAAAACAAGAAAATTTATATTTAAAACAAGCTGAAATAGTAAATATTACTGTGGAAAATGGAGCAGTAAAGTCTATAGAAACAAATGTTGGTGC
>CALXZV010000153.1 GCA_944393335.1 uncultured Clostridia bacterium
CATTTTTGACAATACTTTTTAGTAATAAAGTCTTTGCATTGGGGGACATAAAAGATGCAGGAGATAGTTTTATAAGTCAAGGAAGTGCATCAAGCCCAATAAGCGTACAAGAAGCATGGGACCAGCTTTTACCTATAGCACAAATATTATTAGCAATAGCATCAGTAGTTTTAGTTATTGCATATATGTACTTAGGAATTCAATACATGATAACAGATCCACAAGGAAAAGCAGATATCAAACAAAAGCTAATAGGCTTAGTTATAGCAACAGTAGTTATATATGGTGGAGTAGGAATCTTCACATTAATAATTAATTTATTTAATTCAATATTTGCATAAACAAAGGAGGAAAGTTATGGGAAGTTACTATATACCAAGTAACAATTTAAAAGGTGAAAGTAGAATATTATACATATTTACAGCTAAATCATTAATATTTACAGCTGTGGGAGCATTTGTAGGACTAATATTTTACTTTATATTTGGAGTTTTACTAGGAATAAGCATACTAGGCTACATATCCATAGCCATATGTGCAGTTATAGGATATGTTATAGCAACAGTTAAAATGCCTGCTAGTGGAAACTCAAAACTTGCCAAAAATGTTGGTGGAGATTCTATAGATGATATAATAAAAAGATATATATTATTTAAAAAGAATAAAAAAGTTTACACATATGCTATAGATAGACAAGAGCCTGATTATAATAGTGCATTAGATAGTTTTTCATTAGACAATATTATGGGAAAAATAACAGGCACAGCAAAAGGAAGAGAAACAAAAACAAATACAAAGGAGGAAAAATAATATGGATACAGTTCAAATGCTTAATCTAATATTAATAGTTATATTAGTTCTTATTTTAATTTTGGGATTTATTGCAGCAATCTTAATATTTAAAATGAGAAAAAAGAAAGAACCTCAAAACAGCAATGAAATAGAAGTCAAAAATCAAGGACAAGCTCAGGCAAAACAAAATTTAATTACTCGTGATGGTAAAAATATAGATTCTATATACAAATTCATGGAATTTGATGAAGTACTAGATAACATGATAGTAAGAAAAGGAAGAAAGCAATATGTAATGGTAATTGAATGCAAAGGTATTAACTATGACTTATTATCAGAAGATGAAAAAAATGCTGTAGAATCAGGATTTATAGAATTTTTAAATACACTTAGATTTTCAATTCAATTATATGTTCAAACACGAAAACTTAATTTTGAAGATTTAATTAAGAGCTATCATGACAGAATACATGATGTAGATAATCAAATTGCAAGATTAAATGCACAAATAGAAAATGCAAAAAGAAATGGAAACAATGATTTAGTTTCAAGACTTGAATTTGAAAGAAATAGAAGACAAAACATACTTGAATATGGAGAATCAATAACAGACTATACAGAAAGACTTAGTGAAAGTAAAAATATATTACAACAAAAAACATATATTATAATTTCATATTATACAGCAGAATTTGGAGATACAAGCACATATTCAAATGACGAAATAGATGATATAGCTTTTTCAGAGCTTTATACAAGGGCACAAACACTTATTAGAGCTTTAGCATCAGCAGAAGTTACAGGTAGAGTTTTAAACTCAGAAGAATTAATGGAGCTACTATATGTAGCATACAATAGAGACCAATCAGAAATTTACACATTAAGAAATGCCTTAAATTCAGAATATGATAAGCTATATTCTACAGCAAGAGACGTAATGGAAGAAAAGAAGAATAGAATAAATAGACAAATAGAGGCAGATGCTGCAAAACTTGCATCAAAGAGCATAATAGATGCTGACAAAGAAGAAATGGAAAGAAGAAGAAAAGAAGAGCAAGTAAAACAAAAAGCATTAGAAATGGTTGAAGAATACAAAGATGACATGAGCAAACCTTTATATGAAGCAGCCAAACAAAAAGTAAAAAATGCAAATGTTGAAGAAGCACTTCAAGATAAACCTAAGAGAAGAGTTATAAGAAAAAATGTGTAACTAAAGAATAGGAGGATTTTCTAATATGAAGAAAAAGAATAATGAACAAAGTACAAATGTTGCTAATAATACAAATCAAGAAAAAAGCTTTGTTGATAATGTAAAGGATTTAAAAGATCTAATAGCACCATCAGGAATAGATGCAACTAGTACAAATAGGCTAGAAATAGTATCAGCCACAAGCAAATATGCTAGAACAATGCTAGTTTCAACTTTGCCAAGAATGTGTACTTTCCCACAACTTTTAAGAGGAATGTATACATTTGGAGATGTAAACGTATCTGTATATATTACTCCTATAAGTGAGTCAAAATCACAAAACGAACTTAATAGAACAATAAACGAACTAGAATCAGAAAGAATAGTTGCACAAGAAAGAGGACAAATAAACAGAGAAAGCTCACTAGCACAAAAAAGAGCTGAGGCAGAAGAACTTAGAGATGCCATAGCAAGTGGTCTAGACAAATTATTTGAAGCCTCAATCATTTGCACTTTGTATGCATATAGCATAGAAGAACTAGATAAACAAACTGAACTACTATCATCAGAAATGGCAAAAACACTAACAGGTATGAAAACAGCATGGGCAATGCAAGAAGATGCATTTAAATCAAATTTACCACTTGGTGAAGATAAAATTAGAAAAGTACATACATTTGACCGTAGGTCAATGGCAACAGTATTCCCATTTATAAACTCAGACGTTGGCCACGAAAATGGTATACCAATAGGATTTAATAGACAAACAGGATTGCCAATACTTTATGATAATTTTAGTCCTTCACTTAGCAATTACAACATGGTTGTATTTGGTAAATCTGGTGCTGGTAAAGGTGTTACAATAAAGACTTTAATTGCAAGATCTGCAGTATTAATGGGAATAGAAAGCTTAGCACTAGATGCTGAAGGTGAGTATGGAGTTGTTGCAGATGCACTTGGTGGACTTAATGTAGTAATATCACCAAGTTCAAATACAATAATAAATCCATTTGATATAGAACCAGAAATAACAAGAGATGAAATAACTGGACGTGAAAAAGTAGTCTTAAACGTAGAAAATAAAGTTGAGGACGTTACACAAATTTTGCTTACAATGGCAAGAGGTAGTACAAGAAGTGAAGACGTAAACGAGGTAACAAAACAAATTATTGCAGAAGCAGCTGCAGAAGAATATGCTGCACTTGGAATTACAAACGATGTTAACTCTTTATATGAAAGAAATATAAATGGTATAGTTCAAAACAACTATTTAGGAAGAACAAAAAAGAAAATGCCAACAATAGGCTCTTGGTATAGAAGATTAGTAACAAATGCTAATCAAAACACAAACCCAGACTATAGAGTTCATTACAGCTACTTAGTAAAAGTTATGAAACA